>NZ_NJPO01000046.1 GCF_002855795.1 Candidatus Palibaumannia cicadellinicola | reverse complement strand
GCAGGCCAGTCAGCAGTATTTTATTTGGCAGAACGTTGCCTAGGTGGAGGCATTATCGAAACAAGAAAACCGCAGTTCTGTTGAGGATGATTAAATAGAGGATGATTAAATAGATGTAGTACAGGAGTAATTTTGACTAAAAACTATGTCGACATAACGCTAGCATTAGCTGGCGTATGCCAAAGTGCGCGGCTTGTACAGCAACTGGGGCACCAGAGTAAGTGCGACGAACATCCTTTTCGGATTTTATTACATAGCCTGCTTGATCTGAAGCCTACATCAGTACTAGCAGTTTATAGCGATGCATTCAGTAACTTGAAGATAGGATTAGAAACGTTACAAAAAATACTAAATCTTTCCGCAGAGGAAGAGTGCGGGGCTGAGTTAGCCCGTTATATTCTTGGTTTAATGGTGTTGGAACGAAAATTAAATCGTAATCGCAGCGCCCAGAATAAGCTAAGCCGGTATATCGGCGCGCTTAAACCACAACTACTTCATTTTGATCTTTTATCAGAAACGATCGTTAGTGCTATAGCAGACATTTATGTGGATGTAATAAGTCCATTAGGATTACGTATTCAAGTAACTGGGGCGCCAGCAGTTTTACAAAATAGTAAAATTCAGGATCAAGTCCGGGCTGCGCTACTAACTGGTATCCGTTCCGCTGTGTTGTGGCAACAAGTAGGGGGGGGCCGACTACAGCTAATGTTTAACCGCCGTCGCCTATTCGCGCAAGCTAAACAGCTTCTTTTACAATGTTAATGTAAACTTTTAGGAATCGTAACATATGGAATTATCTTCTCTAACAGCTATTTCTCCTATTGACGGTCGCTACCATGAAAAAGTTAGCGCGTTGCGCTCTATCTTTAGTGAATTTGGTTTACTGAAGTTTCGTGTGCAGGTGGAAGTATGCTGGCTACAAAAACTAGCCTCTTGCACTGAGATCAAAGAAATTTCACCATTTGACAACAACACACAGCGTTATCTTGATGCAATTATCAGTAATTTTAGCGTAGAAGACGCTTCGCGTATCAAAACTATTGAACGTACGACTAACCATGACGTGAAAGCTGTTGAATATTTTCTGAAAGAGAAAGCGGTAGCTTTACCTGCTTTGCAGGAATCCAGGGAATTTTTTCATTTTGCCTGTACTTCAGAAGATATCAATAATCTGTCTTACGCACTAATGCTGGCAACCGTACGTAAAGAAGTTCTGCTACCTGTTTGGCTTGATCTCATTAACGCAGTAAAGAAGCTTGCTGCTAATTATAGAGATATCCCGCTACTATCCCGCACTCATGGCCAACCTGCGACCCCATCCACCCTGGGTAAAGAGATGGCGAACGTTGCCTACCGTATGGTGCGACAGTATAATCAGCTGGAAACAGTCGAAATACTAGGTAAAATTAATGGCTCAGTAGGTAACTATAATGCCCATATGGTTGCTTATCCTGAGGTAAACTGGCAACGATTTAGTGAGGAGTTTGTGACAGATCTGGGCATCAAGTGGAATCCTTATACGACCCAGATTGAACCTTATGACTATATTGCGGAATTTTTAAATTGCGTGGCTCGCTTCAATACTATCCTGATAGACTTCAACCGCGACATCTGGGGCTATATTGCTCTTCACTATTTCAAACAAAAAACTATAGTAGGAGAGATAGGTTCCTCCACAATGCCCCATAAAGTTAACCCCATCGATTTTGAGAACTCGGAAGGTAATTTAGGTCTTGCTAATGCAACTATGAACTATTTAGCTGCTAAGTTACCAATATCGCGTTGGCAACGTGATTTAACTAATTCTACCGTTTTACGTAATCTAGGCGTTAGCCTAAGCTATGGGTTCATTGCTTATCATGCCACCTTAAAAGGAATCAGTAAGCTCGAGGTTAATGAGAACTATTTATTAGATGAGCTGAACTTAAACTGGGAAGTACTAGCAGAGCCGATTCAGACTGTGATGCGTCGTTACGGTATCGATAAACCTTACGAGAAGCTTCATGCTCTTACCTATGGTAAACACGTAGACGCTACAGAAATACGATCTTTTATCGATAGTTTATCTTTACCTAATGAGGTAAAGAGTAGACTCAAGGCAATGAATCCTGCGAGTTATACCGGTTGTGCCGCTACTTTAGTTGACGAGTTAACATACCGTGCTGCAGTGCCAAGTCCCACAAGTACTTCGAAAAGTATTAAATAGTCAAGATACTTACTACTAGCTACTCGTCTAAGTATCTAAGTGGATTAATATCACAGGTTGATTATTTTTTACTAAGAATAATTACTGGGTTAATACGCCTAGCTTGCTGTGCTGGATACCTTCTAGCCAGCAAACTAAGCAACATAGCAGTGCCTAGCACACTAATAACATCCTGTAAGTGTAGCTCAGTAGGCAGAAAATTTATCAAGTAAATATCGTTAGATAATAGCGAATGGCCTAGTAATTGCTCTAGCTTTTTTGCTAGTTTGGTTAAATTTACCGCTACTACTACGCCGGTCACCGCGCCTAGCACGCAGCCTAAAAGACTAATTAATAAACCATACCAGATAAAAATAGCGTAAACAAAACCGTTTGGAGCACCTAAGGTGCGTAAAATAGCAATGTCAGCGCGTTTATTCTTCACTGCTATGACTAAAGTAGTGACTATATTGAAGCAAGCTACGCCTATAACTAACACCATCGCTAGATACATGATAAAACGTATCATTTGAATATCTCGGTGCATGTAACCGTAAGTATCAATCCAGCTACGGATAAAAACATCGTGCTTAGTGAGCTGCCCAGCGTCTCGTACTAACTGGTTAGCATGAAAAATATTTTTTACTTTGATAGCTATACCATTGATATCCTTTTCTTTATTAAAATAGTGCTGTGCATCTTGTAATGGCACCATAGCAAAGTATTTATCTATTTGGCTATTTAAGGTAAAAATTTCCATTACTTGTAAGCGAAGACGCTTAGATTGCAACTGTTTCATATGCAGATCTCCGTTTGAGATGATCATCGTCAGCCAGTCACCTTGTTTTATGTTCAAAGTATCTGCTACGCCTTTTCCGATAATAATCTGCTGCTTGTTGGCACAGAAATTCTGCCAAGCTAGATTGGGCACTAAGCTTGGTAGCGCGCTTAGTCGCATTTCTTGTACTGGGTCTACGCCTTTGACTTGAATCACATGTTGTTTATCGTCGTGTTCTACTAGGCTGGTAAAATTAAGATAAGGTGTAGCTGCTACGATACCTGGCACTTGTTCTATGCGTTTAATTAATTTCTGCCAGTCGAAGAAAGGAGGATTTACTGGTTCAATTTCTCCGTGTGCTACCACTGCTAGTATACGTTGATTTAATTCACGCTCAAAACCATTTATGGCACTGAGAACAATGATTAGCGCCATTACACCTAAGGATATACCAACCGTAGAGATGATAGAAATGAGAGATACCATACCGCTCCGTTGCCGTCGGGAGTTAAAACGCAGCGCAATCTGCAATGATAATGGGATTTTCATTGAGTAGAGCGCAGTCATATGCTATCTGCAAGCAAGTAGCACCCCTTCCCGCATCTCAAGTTGGCGGGGTAGTCTTTTAGCTAAGAGTAAATCATGCGTTACTACAATAAAAGTAGTACCATTTTGCCTGTTGATCGATCTGAGTAACTCGAAAATACTATCAGCGTTGTTTTGATCGAGATTGCCCGTAGGCTCGTCAGCGAGAACAAGCGATGGGCAATTTACTAAGGCACGGGCAATAGCTACCCGCTGGCGTTCACCACCCGATAACTCAGAAGGTCTATGATAGCTGCGTTTTTCTAATCCCACCATGGCCAGCATTTCACGCGCTGCCGTCTGTGCTACCGTTGATTTAGCTCCTCCTATCATTCTTGGCATCGCTACATTCTCCAGAGTAGTAAAATCTGATAACAAGTGGTGAAATTGATAGATAAACCCCAATCTCTTATTGCGCAGTACCGCGCCAGCGGTGGAGGAAAGTTTGTTTAGCAGCTGACCTTCAAAAATAACCTCGCCAGAGGTCGGTGCATCTAGCCCTCCTAGCAGATGCAAAAGCGTGCTTTTACCAGAACCAGAGCGGCCAATAATGGCTATCATTTCCCCTTGTTGTATAGAACAATTAACGTTCTGTAACACATCAATATATAGCTTACCTTCTTGATAACGCTTGCTTAGCTCAGAACATTGTAACAATGGCACATCATTCATAACGTAACACCTCAACTGAATGAATGGTAGCTGCATACCAGGAAGGGTAAAGAGTAGATAACCATGCCACTACTATTGCCAAAACAGTAATTATAGTAATCTGCAACGGCTCGATATTAACCGGTAGCACTGCGCTATCAAAGAACACTAACTTGTTCAACTCTATTACTAATAGTAAGCCAATAACAGCGCCAAATAATGCTCCAATAATTCCAATACTAATTCCCTGAGCCATAAAAACTAGCATTACTTGACGGTGGTTCAGTCCCTGTGTTTTTAAAATAGCGATATCATTCTTTTTTTCCATCACTAGTAGACATAGTGATGTGACAATATTAAATCCAGCCACCGCGACGATAAGGCTCAGTAGTAATACCATAATATTTTTCTCCATGCGCACCGCTTGGAAAAGTTCGCTTTTACGCTCACGCCAATCTTTCCACACGAAACCATCTGGTAAATGCTGCTGACTGAGACGTTCTACACTCAGAGGCTGCTGCAACCATAGGCGCCAGCCAGTGACATAACCAGACGGATAACGCATAAGACGCGAAGCATCCTGCTGATTAACCAGCAGTTGATAGTAGTCTACCTCACTGTTAGTCGCATAAGTACCAGCTACAGTAAATAAACGCTGGCTAGGAATACGACCAATCGGCGTCAATTGACTGACAGATGGTACGATTAAGCGTAGTTGATCGCTGACTTTCACGCCAAGCTTACTTGCTAACTTTTCACCCAGAATGACCTGGTACTGACTGGGTGCTAACTGGTTTATGTGTGTATCAATTAGATAGTTAGCTAGAGGTTCAGGATCATAAGGATTAACACCAAGCATGACGCCCATAGCTAAGCCTTTGGTGCTTTGTAAGACTACATCCCCGATCGTCAATGGTGCCACGTGTGTCGTACCTTGAAGTTTATTTCGTCTCAGAACTGAAATTCCTGTCGGAGCTAAAAACCCATCGCTGGTTGTTAGTAACGCCTGAGGGATAAAGCCCAGAATATTGCTTTCGAATTCTCGCTCGAAACCATTCATGACCGATAAGACCATCACTAAAGCCATTACACCGAGTGTAATACCAATAGTGGAAAGCCAGGAGACAAAACTACCGAAGCGGTCTGATACCCCACCACGCATATAGCGTAAACCAATATATAATGCTACAGGTTGATACATTACATTAGTGTTTGACTATTGATCAAATGTGTCTGAGAATAGTTAAAATACTGTAAACTATTTACTTAACAAACCAAGATTAGTTCTGCTAACATCTTCAATTAAGATAACTAATAACAGATCTGTCCTTTTTTTCATCCCGGTGTTTTATTCATTCTTGGGCAACGCCCTTACCAGACCAGACAATCTCTCCAGTCTGTACCAGCATTAACTGCATATCTAAGTCGGGTTGTTTAATATCTCCACTAGCGATACTGTACAGTACATATTGCGCGTTAAGATATCGAGCTAATCCTATTGCTTTACTGCGTGATTCCAGGCGGTCATCTTCCGAAAGTCCTAATTTCATGCGTGCACTGTTAAGTACATCCGCTCTGACTACACGAAAATGGCTGTCGTTAGGAATTAAGCTACTGAGCGTAGCGGTAGCTTGACGAGATTGTAGGTTACCGTTGGTACTATTTGTCATAGTATTAACTAGCAGTACACTGTCTTCGTGGATATCATTAGCTAACATCATATTATTTACTAGCGGATAAAGGCTTGCTTCCCAGTTAATAGACTTAAACTTTGGTGGCATTAGTACTGGCTCACTAGTTGAAAGCTCAGGCAGTAGTTCAGTAACTACTTGCTGAGCTTTGACTATGGCTATACTGCTGGTTAGTAGCGGTGTCGTAGTAAGTAAGATAAAAAAAATATTTTTGATCATTATGATGTTTTGGGGTGTTCGATGATAAAACAAATTAAATAGTCATTAGGTGATTAATGGACCTAGTGGTCTACCACCTAGCAAATGCATGTGGAGATGATATATTTCTTGTCCGCCATGATGGTTACAATTAATAATTAAGCGGTACCCATCATCACTAATACTCTCCTGTTTAGCTATTTTTGCCGCCATCAAAAATAGTCTACCTAACGCTATTTCATCTCTAGCGTTAACGTCGTTAACTGTTGGAATTAACTTATTAGTAACGATAATAATGTGAATAGGAGCTTGAGGTTTTATGTCACGAAAGGCAGTTACAAGATGATCCTGATATAAAATATCTGCTAGCATTTTTCGGCTAATAATTCTGCTAAAAATAGTTTGTTTGTACATTATATTGTACCGGAAAGGTAAATTATTATTTATCATAACCGGCAAAGTGGCTTATTGAAATGGAATAATCGACAGAAATTTGCGGTAGTCGCAGTTGCTAATTTCTCTAACTTAATATCTTTGAGTCTAGCTATATATTCGGCTATATCCCGCACATAAGCGGGTTGATTCTCCTTACCTCGGTAAGGTACTGGCGCTAAATAGGGAGAGTCTGTTTCAATCAGTAGACGGTCAAGGGGGACGAATCGTGCAGTTTCATGCAGTACGTGAGCATTGCGAAAAGTAACAATACCAGAGAAAGAGATATAAAAACCTATATCTAGCAATACTTTAGCAGTATCACGGTCATCTGTAAAACAGTGCAATACTCCACTGCACTTATCGGCTTTTCCTTCCCGCAAAATCGCAATGGTATCGTCGCGTGCGTTCCTGGTATGCACAATCAGAGGTTTGTTATACTCGTTTCCAATACGGATATGCTCACGAAATATCTCTTGCTGTAATGCTTTATTTTCCTGCGGATTAGAATAATCTAATCCGGTTTCACCGAGCGCTACTACGTTTTCTCTTGCTGCTATACTGCGTAGTTCTAATAAGTCATATAGTTGTTCATCAATATTCAACGGATGAATGCCACAAGAAAACAAAATATCATCACGGCAGCCAATAAAGGCTGTTATGTTTTCAAAGTTAAGTAGCGTGGTACACACAGCTAGAATGAGTCGCACATCACGTGTCTTAGCTTTCTCCATGACATCTGTTACATCCCGGTGTAACCTATGGTAATCTAGTTTATCGATATGACAATGGGAATCAATTAAAAACATAACTTCCCCTTTTGTTCTTATTTTTCTTATAGAGTCGAAATGTTTGTGTACAGATCACTCATATCTAACTCCCAATTTAATAATTGGTACGCCAGCAACAATTGGCGATTAATGCCGCTAACCTCTGTTGTCTTACGCCGGCAATTCAACCATTGTTGGACTTGATGATGCAAGGTCATTGAATCCCAGCGCGCTGCTACTGCGGTAACCAAATGGGTTTGATCTACGTTCACTACAAAATCCTGCGCACCTTGCTGCCATTTGAGTGCATCAATTAATATTGTAAGCAACCAATGCATCGGCCCATTATTATTATCTTTATGATTATGTCCATTGAGTAAAGGCAGTAAAGTTAACCAATCACTACAATGTAGTGCTTCGCTCATAGCCATGCACAAGGCTATCCGTTGCTTCCAGCACGCGGGCTGTAGCAATGCTAGCGCCGCTAAAGGAGCACCTCCACATAAACGCAGCGCGGTGCTAGCAGCTAAACTGGGATAAGTATTTTTCTGCTGCTGTAACCAACTCAAACCTAGTGCTTCATCCGGATACGATAACTGCCAGCAAAGACAGCGACTCAGCAAAGTAGGTAACAGGCATGACTTATCTCGGCAACCAAGCAGAAAATAAGTATTGTTTGGTGGTTCTTCAATAATTTTGAGCAGCGCATTTACTCCCTGCTTAGTCAATAGCTCGATATGTGACAGCGATATGACTTTAGCTCCCCCCTGACGAGCGTGACTATATAAGCTTTCAATAAACACACGAATGGTCTCTACCCCAATGCTCTGCTGTCCTTTTTCTAGCTCAAGCTGATAATAATCAGGGTGATTGCCGGCATTCATCAACTGGCAACTGTGGCACTGGCCACAATTTCTGATTGTATTTGGTTGTAAGCATATTAACCAACGGCTCAATGCTTGAAATAATGATGCCTTGCCGTTACCCTTTGGGCTGTACAGTAATAGTGCATGATGTCCCTTTCCCTGCTGGTAACGTGTCAAAATATTGAGGTAATCAGATTCTAACCAGGGATATAATATCATTGCGGTATTTCCTGGGTGATGAGCCATTGCTCTATCTGATCGCGAATCACAGCGAGAAACTGTTCCTGCGGCTGTCCAGCATCAATAGTTACGATACTAGGATCGCTAGCTACTAGTTCCTGGTAACGCGCGCGGGTACGGTAGAAAAAAGACAGTGATTCTGCTTCAATTCTATCTAATGGTCTGCCCCGCGCGCGTGCTCGCTCTAGGCTAATAGCCGGAGGTAAATCTAGGTATAATGTCAAATCAGGATAAAAATTACCTAATACCACATTTCGTAGAGTTTGCAATAACTGTTTATCGATACCGCGGCCTCCCCCTTGGTAAGCTTGGGTGGAAAGATCGTGTCGATCGTTAACCACCCAGGCGCCGCGCGTTAGTGCGGGTTTAATGACACTTTCTACTAATTGTACACGCGCGGCATATAACAACAAAAGCTCAGTACAGTTGGTAATAAGATCTTCTCCTACGCCTTGCTTGATCATAGTACGCAGTTGTTCTGCCAATGGAGTGCCACCTGGCTCACGAGTAGAGACTACGTCGTGAATACCATAGCTATGTAAGGTAGTGATTACCTGCTGAATGGCGCAGGTCTTGCCGGTACCCTCTAGGCCCTCGACCACAATAAATTTACTCTTCATGTCATGGCCTCTCCGGATTAACTATGATGTTTAGTCTAATCCCTGCTGGGATGGGAATAAATTGATGCTGGCGACAAGTAGCATTAGCACTGTGGGCTGAGTAAGTGAAACAAAGTACGATCATAGTAACAGCACGAACCTATAGAGTTCACCGGGGCTATCGATAGCAAAGCATTGGTAATAATCACTTCATCAGCTTGCTTCAACGCATCGGGGCCAGTTGTAACTTCTTTACATAAATAGCCAAGCTTCGGTAATAAGGCCAATACTCGCCGGCGCATGATACCGGCGACTCCCGCGTAGCTCAGCACAGGGGTAAAAACTTTCCTCCCACAACGCCAGAATAAATTAGCGCTGCAGCACTCTACCAGATTTCCGTCCGTATCTAGTACTAGCGCTTCATCGGCACCATCACGTTCTAAATGAGCTTGTATCAATACCTGCTCAAGCCTATTAAGATGCTTGATACCTGCCAGCAAAGCATTCCGCGCTAGGCGGACCGGATTGAGGGTCAGACGTATGCCATTTTTTCGCCAGGTAGTATAGTGGCTTGGTGCGTAACCGTGTTCTATAATACGTACAGGAGCGCCACAGCTACTAAAACTATAGCCGCGGTTGCCACTCCCTCGGCTGATGATAACTTTAATAAATCCTGAGCCGCCGGTCGCCGCAGCTGTGAGCATTTCCTGACGTAGTATTTCGATATCTAGCTTCTCGAACAACAAACGTTCAGCGGCTAATATCATACGCTCGATATGTAATGTTAAAAACGATATCTTGCCGTCTAATAGACGAGCCGTCGTAAAAAAACCATCACCAAACTGACAGGCGCGGTCGATAAGCGGTAATTCTTGCTTAAGTTGTCCGTTTATCCAGAACATAAATATATTAATTTCTCTCCTTTAGCAGATGGAAGAATAAGACTTAGTCTGCCAAATTTTCGTTTTTAATAAGTGTTGAAAAGCATAGCATCTACGTGCTGTTAGAATAGAACGGAAATGAGCGCGGAACTAAG
>NZ_NJPO01000045.1 GCF_002855795.1 Candidatus Palibaumannia cicadellinicola | reverse complement strand
AACAAACTATAGTCGGAGAGATAAGTTCCTCTGGTTTTGAGTGATTATCTTGTTTGACTTATTTGTTATGTTTTATTGACATTATTCTAATTAAGCGCTATTATAAATAATATTTAAAGTAATTCCTCTGTAGTTCAATTGGTAGAACGGCGGACTGTTAATCCGTATGTCACTGGTTCGAGTCCAGTCAGAGGAGCCAAATATTGATTTCATTTTAACTCAATCTCTTCATTGATCGCATCATATAACATTATTTATCTTAAGTTCAGTAAGATTAAGATATGAAATAATCGTAAATTATTAGCTTCAAGATGCTTGAGCTAATACTCCGCTGAAGTTTTCTATCCATATATCCATAAATGCCGCACACACTACCACAGCACGACAATGCTGGCGTCACAGAGTATGATCGTGATAAAATTTATAGTCTGTTGTGAGGTACTTATGTCAGATTATAGTAAGAAAACAGTTATTGTAGGCATGTCAGGCGGTGTCGACTCTTCCGTATCTGCCTTGTTATTGCAGCAACAAGGTTATCAGGTAGAAGGACTCTTTATGAAAAATTGGGAAGAAGATGACAACGATAAATATTGTACTGTAGCTAGCGATCTCACTGACGCTCAGACAGTTTGCGATCAGTTAGGTATTATGCTGCATACTGTTAACTTTGCTGCTGAATACTGGGATAATGTATTTGAATGTTTTCTAAGAGAATATCGTATTGGACGCACTCCTAATCCAGATATTTTGTGTAATCAAGAGATCAAGTTTAAAGTGTTCCTAGAGTTTGCTAGGCAATATCTAGGCGCCGATTACATCGCAACGGGACACTATGTTAGTAGCACCGAACAAAATGGAAAAAAGCAGTTATTACGAGGTAAAGATGAAAATAAAGATCAAAGTTATTTTCTTTATACCCTAGGAGACAAACAAATTGCCCAGTGCTTATTTCCAGTAGGAAAACTTAAGAAACTTCAAGTACGCTACATAGCAAAAAAATTAGGACTAGCAACTGCAGCTAAAAAAGACTCTACTGGTATCTGTTTCATTGGCAAACGTAAGTTACGCGATTTTCTCAGTAATTATCTTTACGCTCAACCAGGGGCAATCCTTACTGTTGAGGGTAATGAAATAGGCTGTCATCAAGGCTTAATATATTACACTATAGGCCAACGTAAAAGCCTGGGTATCGGCGGTACTCGCCAAGGTAGTCAAGATCCTTGGTACGTAGTAGATAAAGATATTGAGAACAACCTGCTTATTGTTGCCCAAGGCAATAAACATCCACGGCTAATGTCTACTGGGCTTATCGCCTCTCAGCTACACTGGGTAGATCGCGTACCTTTGACAACACCGCTACGGTGTACAGTTAAAACTCGCTATCGTCAGCCAGATATCGGTTGTCTAGTTGAACCCCTAGTTGATAATAGATTACAAGTTAGTTTTGACTATCCAGTAGCAGCAGTGACACCAGGCCAGTCAGCAGTATTTTATTTGGCAGAACGTTGCCTAGGTGGAGGCATTATCGAAACAAGAAAACCGCAGTTCTGTTGAGGATGATTAAATAGATGTAGTACAGGAGTAATTTTGACTAAAAACTATGTCGACATAACGCTAGCATTAGCTGGCGTATGCCAAAGTGCGCGGCTAC
>NZ_NJPO01000044.1 GCF_002855795.1 Candidatus Palibaumannia cicadellinicola | reverse complement strand
AGTAATAGGTAAGAGGTAGGAAAAAAAGTAGAGTCGATAAGAGATAAGATAATAAATAGTAGAGTAGTAAGTTAGGTAGAGTGTAAAAGAAATAGAACAGCAAAATTGCTGGGGTACCAGGATTCGAACCTGGGAATGCCGGAACCAGAATCCGGTGCCTTACCGCTTGGCTATACCCCAAAAAAAAAGGGGGTGGCTACGACGGGACTTGAACCTGTGACCCCAGCATTATGAGTGCTGTGCTCTAACCAGCTGAGCTACGTAGCCTAAACTGTAGCTGTTAGTATTTTAGGCTGGGATACCAGGATTTGAACCTGGGGTGGCGGGATCAAAACCCGCTGCCTTACCACTTGGCTATATCCCAAATGTGAATAATTATTGTTATGGTATGGGAAATACGGGAGGCGAGACTTGAACTCGCAAACCTTACGGCGCCAGAACCTAAATCTGGTGCGTTTACCAATTTCGCCACTCCCGTATACTGTTAATCTTCTACATTAAAGATTAAAGGGCGCATTATGCTGATTTGCTAAACTTCAGTCAATATTTTTTTATTAAGAGTCATTACCATATTATGACTAGCCTAATTCAGTATACTCAAATAGTTATAATTGCCACCTGTAACATGACTAGATTTATGTTACTTGTCAATTGATAAATATATGAACGTTATAGACGTGTTCTGTTAAAACAGAACATCAAATCAATCTTGTGCTTTTGCATGAGGAATATCAATATGAATAAAGCTCAATCCTATCTAAATAACTTTATAATTCAGATTATTAACAAAGATTTAGCGTCAGGTAAGTATACCTCGGTGCATACTCGTTTTCCTCCTGAGCCTAATGGCTACTTACATATAGGACATGCTAAATCTATTTGCCTAAACTTTGGTATTGCCCAAAATTATCAAGGGCAGTGTTATTTGCGATTCGATGATACTAATCCGGTCAAAGAACATATCGAATTCATCGAATCTATCAAGAACGACATACTGTGGCTAGGATTTAAATGGAGTGGTAAAATTCACTATTCCTCAGACTATTTTGATCAGTTATACAACTATGCGCGAGAACTAATTTCTAAAGGCTTAGCCTATGTTGACCATCTATCTTCAGATCAAATACGCGAATATCGCGGTACGCTGACTCAACTGGGAAAAAATAGCCCCTACCGTGATCGCAGTGTTGACGAAAACCTGGCGCTGTTCGCACAAATGCGCCGTGGAGAATTGATCGAAGGTAGTGCCTGCTTACGCGCTAAGATTGATATGGCATCCCCGTTTATAGTGATGCGAGATCCAGTACTTTATCGTATCAAATTTCAGAATCATCACAGGACGGGAACGAAGTGGTGTATTTATCCTATGTACGATTTTAGCCATTGTATTTGCGATGCTCTGGAAGGTATTACGCATTCTTTATGTACCCTTGAATTTCAAGATAACCGCCGTCTTTATGACTGGGTCCTGAATAATATTAGTATCGATGCACACCCGCACCAGTATGAGTTTTCTCGACTTAATATCGAACACACAATAATGTCTAAGCGTAAATTGCATTTGCTTGTGAGCGATAATATCGTTGAAGGCTGGGACGATCCGCGTATGCCCACTATTGCAGGACTGCGACGTAGAGGCTATACTGCAGCCTCAATTCGAGAATTTTGTCGCCGTATTGGTGTCACGAAACAGGAGAATCATGTCGAAAGCGCTGCGCTGGAAGCCTGCATTCGCGAAGAGTTAAATGAAAGCGCGCCGCGCATCATGGCTGTTATCAATCCGGTAAAAGTTATTATTGATAATTTTCCCGTCGGTTATGAAGAACAAATAACTATGCCTAACCATCCTAATAAACCAGAGATGGGTATACGCCAGGTGACTTTAAGCCGCGAAATATATATTGATAGTGCCGATTTTCGTGAAACTAATTATCCGAAACAATATAAACGCCTGGTACTAGGTAAAGAAGTGCGTCTCCGTCATGCGTATGTGATTAAAGCTGAGCGTGTAGAAAAAAATCAGCAAGGCGATATTGTAATTATTTATTGTCGTTATCATCCACATACTTTAAATCAAACTACGGCTGATAGTAGCAAAGTAAAAGGTGTAATTCACTGGGTTTCAGCTACTAACTGCGTTGTAGCATCGTTCCGGCTATACGATAAATTATTCAACCTACCTAATCCAGCTGCAGCAAAAGATTTTAGAATGATCCTAAATGATAAATCGTTAGTTATTCGCCAAGGAGTAGTCGAAGCTAGCGTACTAGCCGCTAAGGCCGGCGAATACTATCAATTTGAACGCGAAGGGTATTTCTGCACTGATAGCTATCAATTTAGCAAATCGCGACTAGTATTTAACCGTATTGTGGGACTACGCGATACTTGGTCAGCTAAAGTGAGAACCTGAGCTGAGGTATTAGTAAGTAAATCAAGTTAGTCGAAATGCCACTCGCGCCGTACTTGCTTAACCCAACTAACCACTCTATTAGTAGTTAATTCTGGTTGACGGTCTTCATCGATAGCTAAACCAATAAAATGATCGTCATCAGCTAGCCCTTTCGAAGCTTGAAAATCATAGCTAGCGGTAGACCAACGCCCTACCAGGGTAGCACCATGCGGTTCTATAATATCACGTAGAGTGCCTAACGCGTCACAAAAGTACTCTGCATAATCTTCTTGATCACCACAGCCGAATAAAGCTACTGATTTGCCGGAGAAATTAATTTTTTTCATAGTAGGTAAGAAGTCATCCCAATCACACTGGGCTTCTCCGTAATACCAAGTTGATATACCAAGCAACAACAGCTCATACTGCTCTAAATCTTCTTTATTGCTTCTGGCAATGTCAAAAAGATCAGCAATATGTGTACCAAACTGCTTCTGAATTATCTTAGCAACATTTTCTGTGTTACCAGTGTCACTACCAAAAAAAATGCCTACTCGTGCCATGAATATAATAATCTCTTACAATTTATATATTTTGCTATTAATTAATAATACGATTTTATTATCTAACATAATAAAATCGTATTATTAATTAATAGCAAAATATATAATAATCTCTTACAATTTATATATTTTGCTATTAATTAATAGCAAAATATATAAATTGTAAGAGATTATTATATTCATGGCAC
>NZ_NJPO01000043.1 GCF_002855795.1 Candidatus Palibaumannia cicadellinicola | reverse complement strand
TAACGATTGCTATTATAAGAAAAATGCTGAATAAAATTGCTCGAGGTTATGTCGCTGTAAGTTATAGCTAGTGTACTAGTACTAGAATGATAATTATGGGCCCAGCCAGGTTGTATTGTTATACGCTTGACAATAGGATCGTAGCATACCAGGTCACCTGGTAGACCGATAACACGCTTGATATAATCTAGGCTTGGATTTGGTGGATATTTAAATACTACTACATCTCCACGTTTGGGATTTCCCATTTTAATTATAGTACTCTGGGTAATAGGATTTTTAATGCTGTAAGCAAATTTTTTTACTAAAATAAAATCACCGACCAACAAGGTTGGCATCATTGAACCAGATGGAATTTGAAACGGCCCAAAAAGAAAAGAGCGCATTATAAAGACCAGTAATAAGACGGGAAAAGCTGATGCGCTTATCTCAATCCAATTATTCTTATCTTTTTGAAACTTTACCTCTATACCATTACCATTTTTGCGATACTCCAGCGCTAGTTTAAAATATTTGATAAACCAGGTGATCCCGGTGATAAGGGTTGCTATTGCGAGAATAAGAGTAAAAAGATAAGCCATCCCAACTCCTCACATGCATGATTTACTAAACGTGTAAAATGGCCAGAAAAGCTTCCTGCGGAAGCTCTACATTTCCTACCTGTTTCATACGTTTCTTACCTTTTTTCTGCTTTTGTAACAGTTTTTTTTTGCGGCTAACATCGCCGCCATAACATTTAGCTAAAACATTCTTACGTAATTGTTTCACCGTAGAACGGGCAATAATATTGTGCCCAATAGCAGCCTGGATAGCGATATCAAACTGCTGTCGTGGGATGAGTTCCTGCAACTTATTAACTAACTCGCGGCCACGGTATAAAGCATTGACTCTATGAGTAATTAGTGTGAGCGCATCAATACGCTCGCCGTTAATTAGCACGTCTACGCGTACCATATCTGATGCTTGGAAACGCTTGAATTCATAATCGAGCGATGCATAACCGCATGAGGTAGATTTCAAACGATCGAAAAAGTCTAGAACTACTTCAGCCATAGGTATTTCATAAGTCAATGTAACCTGATACCCGTGATAAATGAGATTTTTCTGCACCCCACGCTTATCGATGCATAAATTAATAACTTTACCTAGATATTTCTGCGGTAGCAGAATATTACATTCCACAATAGGTTCTCGTAGCTCTTCGATACTATTTAGGGGCGGCAATTTTGACGGGCTATCGACATAGTGTGTACTTTGATCAGTCTTAATCACTTCATAAATAACCGTCGGTGCAGTGGTAATAAGATCGATATCATACTCGCGTTCTAACCGCTCCTGAACAATTTCCAGATGTAATAAACCAAGAAAACCACAACGAAAACCAAAACCAAGCGCGGTAGAGCTTTCTAGCTCATAGAATAGTGAAGCGTCGTTTAAGCTTAGTTTGCCTAAGGCATCATGGAGAGATTTATAATCATTAGAACTAGCTGGAAAAAGGCCAGCATATACCTGAGGTTTTACTTTCTTAAAACCAGGTAATGCTTTGTCTGCTTGTTGATGCTTGAGAGTAAAAGTATCCCCAACCGGGGCGCCAAAAATATCTTTTATAGCACAGGATAGCCAACCTACTTCACCGCATTTTAGTACCTCTCGATCAACACGCTTCGGCGTAAACAATCCTAAACGATCAGCGTTGTAGCTCTGGCCGGTGCTCATAACTGTGACTTTGTCACCTTGTCGCAAAATCCCATTTTTGATACGAACTAAAGAAACTAAACCCAGATAGTTATCAAACCAAGAGTCAATGATCAGAGCCTGAAGCGGGGCACAAGGATCTCCTTCTGGCGGGGGTATATCCCGTACTAGACGTTCTAGAACATTTGATACCCCGAAGCCAGTTTTGGCAGAGCAGCGTACGGCATCGGTAGCGTCAATGCCAATAATCTCTTCAATCTCTTGCAATACCCGATCTGGATCAGCTACTAGTAAATCAATTTTATTTAATACTGGCACAACTTTTAAATTCATTTCTATAGCGGTATAGCAGTTCGCGAGTGTCTGTGCTTCTACTCCCTGACTAGCATCTACTACTAACAGCGCTCCTTCGCAGGCAGCTAGTGAGCGAGAAACTTCGTAGGAAAAGTCTACGTGGCCGGGGGTATCAATAATATTAACTTGATATACTTTGCCATCGAGTGCATTGTAATTAAGTCTAACACTTTGTGCTTTGATGGTAATACCGCGTTCACGTTCAATATCCATGGAGTCAAGTACTTGAGTGACCATTTCACGTTCACTTAAGGCGCCGCATAACTGAATCAAGCGATCAGAGAGAGTTGACTTCCCGTGGTCAATATGGGCGATAATAGAAACATTCCGTATATTATTCATTGTGAATCTGATCAAGATGAAATCTAGTGATAAAACTGAATACCAAACCAAAGCTTTTAATGCTACTGCTACTGATTGACAATCAGATATAATTGTTACTATGATGTAATCATTAGTTTTTTTTTTCTTACTAAGTAACTTAATAATTAAGAATAAAACAATCCAACATTAGGTTGGCATCAATTGTCTACGGTGCAAATCAATAATGCCGATATAGCTCAGTTGGTAGAGCAGCGCATTCGTAATGCGAAGGTCATAGGTTTGACTCCTATTATCGGCACCTTTATTATTTATCGAGTCGAGCATAACATCATAGCCTCGAGATAATTAATTTCTGTTCCAAACATTTAATTTTTGACTGCTGATATGTTTCCAGTTTCTTATATTCTTTTGCCACTATGTTTTCTGGAGCATGGCCCAGAAAGTCTTTGTTGATTAGTTTACTTTCAATACGGCGTATTTCACTTTCAATACGCAAAATTTCTTTTGCAAGCCTATCTAATTCATCAATCTTATTGATAAAACCTACAAGCGGTATTAGCAGTTCAGCACCTGGGACAAGCTTAGTTACCGAAACTGGCCCAATCTCTCCTACTGGTAGCACAGTGATAGACACTAGCTGAGCTAGTGTACTGATTAGAATTGAATTCTCATTTACCAAACGTTGGGCTTCGGTAGATACGTTGCGCAAAAATAACTTTAGAGGCTTGTTGGGTACGATCTTCATTTCAGAACGTATAGTCCGTACGGCGATAATTACTTGCTGAGTCCACTCAAAGTCAGTTAGTGCTTTGGTATCGATTAAAGCTGCATCATAGATAGGGAATGGTTGCAGCATTATTGTGTCACCGTACCTACAAGTAATGACTTTCACTCGTTGCCAGATAGTTTCAGTAATAAAGGGAATTATTGGATGAGCAAGACGCAGTAACGCTTCTAGCACGCTAACTAAGGTATAACGTGTACCACGTCGTTCTGCTATTTTACCTCTACTCATGAGAGGTTTTGTGAGTTCTAGGTACCAGTCACAAAATTGGTACCAGGTAAAATCATATAATTTACCAACTGCTAAATCAAAACGATAATTATCTAGCGCTTCACGGAATATTTTTACTGTCTGGTTAAATTTCGTTAAAATCCAGCGGTCTGCTAGGGAAAACATTTTATCGCCACTATTGAAGCCACAATCTTGGTCTTCAGCATTCATCAAAACAAAACGACTAGCGTTCCATAGTTTGTTACAGAAGTTACGATAACCTTCCAAAGATTTCATATTCCAGTTAATATCTCGTCCAGTTGAGGCCTGCGCTGCTAAGGTAAAGCGCAATGCATCGGTGCCGTGTGGTTTTATTCCATTTGGGAACTGTTTTACGGTCATATGGCTTATTGTTTTTACTAGCTGCGGCTGCAGCAGCAGATTTTCGGAACGTTTCGCCAATAAATGCTCCAGCGAGATGCCATCCACTATATCTAACGGATCAATCACATTACCCTTAGTTTTTGACATCTTCTGTCCTTCTTCATCACGTATCAGACCGGTCATATAAACGGTTTTAAAAGGAACTTGTGGCTTACCAGCTGTATCTTTATTAAAGTGCATCGTTAACATTATCATACGTGCTATCCAAAAAAAGATAATATCAAAGCCACTTACCACCACGCTAGTTGGGTGAAAAATGCGTAGTGCTTCAGTCTCATTAGGCCAGCCTAGGGTAGAGAAAGTCCAAATCCCGGATGAGAACCAAGTGTCTAGTACATCGTGATCCTGACATAGCACAACTCTATCGCTCAGCTGGTGTTTCTGACGTACTTCAACTTCATCGCGGCCGACGTACACCAGACCTTGGTCGTCGTACCAAGCAGGAATACGGTGGCCCCACCATAGCTGACGTGAAATACACCAGTCTTGGATATTACGCATCCAGCTAACATACATATTTTTATATTGCTTTGATACGAACTGAAGCTCTCCCATTTCCACAGCTTCCATTGCTACTTTTGCTAGTGGTGCGGTACGCACATACCATTGATCAGTTAACATAGGTTCTATCACTACGCCACTGCGATCACTATAAGGTAAAATGAGCTTGTGAGATTGAATCAAGGCTAGCAGACCAAGACGGTCCAATTCTGCTACTATAGCTTGACGTGCAGCGAAGCGTTCTAGACCGCGGAATGCTTGTGGAATAGTGCTAGAATATACGTTACTTACTTTGCCATTGGTGTCAAAAATTTCTGCTTCTTGGCGTATATTACCTTCAAAAGTGAGAATATTAATAACTGGTAGTTTGTGACGTTTACCGATTTCATAGTCATTGAAGTCATGTGCCGGAGTTACTTTCATGCAACCCGTGCCCTTAGTTATATCAACATTTTCGTCAGCTATGATCTTGATGCGGCGGTCAACCAAAGGTAGTAATACAAATTTATTAATGAGATTTTGGTAGCGAACATCATAGGGATTGACCGCTATTCCAGTATCACCTAGTACTGTTTCAGGGCGTGTTGTTGCAACCACTAAATAGTCTAGGCCTTCTATAGTCTTAACGCCATCGGCGAGCGGATAGCGCAGATGCCACATAAAGCTTTCCGATTCGCGATTTTCTACCTCAAGATCTGATATAGCTGTATGTATTTTTGGATCCCAGTTTACCAAACGCTTTCCACGATAGATCAAATTGTCTTGATACAGACGGACAAATACTTCTTTGACAGCATTAGATAACCCTTCGTCCATGGTAAAACGTTCTCGACACCAGTCAACTGAGCATCCTAGGCGACGCATCTGATTAGTAATAGTGCTACCTGATTGCGCTTTCCATTCCCAAATTTTCTCGATAAAAGCTTTGCGTCCATAATCTTGGCGAGTTTTACCCTCTTCAGCAAATATTTTACGCTCTACCATAATTTGTGTGGCAATGCCTGCGTGATCGGTTCCTACTTGCCAAAGAGTATTTTTACCTTGCATTCGCTGATAGCGGATAAGAATATCCATAAGAGTCTGTTGGAAAGCGTGTCCCATATGGAGACTACCGGTCACATTAGGTGGAGGGATCATAATACAGTAGCTCTGTTTGCTGTGATCCCCATTGGGTTTGAAGTAACCTTGGTTTTCCCAGTGCTCGTACAAAGGTTGCTCAATTACTGTTGGATTATATGTCTTGTCCATATATGTGTTGTCATGTACTAATACTAAGGTGGCGGTTGAGCGGTAATTAATTGGAAGCCTACACTACGATAAGCTTTATAGCGTTTACGAGCTAACTGTTTTAGATATTCTTCATTAGGTACAAAATCAATGACTTCATGGCAAGAAAAAGCAAAATCAGTACACGTAGGTATCAGACTTATAATCAAGTCACGTGGTACATTGCAGCGACGATGTGGCCAACTAATTTCTATCGGGGCACCATCTTGTGGTCCTTCACCAACCAGATTATGCGGAATAAAAGCAGCTGTAGTTTGTGTCCATAGTGCATTATCAAGTTTCCTTGCTTGCTCGTTATTTTCGCAAGCTATGAGTACCCGTTTACCTGCTCGCCAATGTAGAATCGCTAGATTACAAGCGAGTCGCTCCATTGTGATTAATCCATGTTTTATGACATGCTGGTCGAGTAGATAGAAGGTTACTATTTTCATGTAATAAGTATGTCATTTATTTATTGACTCATCACTACTAAAAACGGAACGATTAAGCAAAAACTGTGATAACATCGCCACCGGACGTCCGGTAGCACCCTGAGTTTTGCCAGAATTCCAGGCAGTACCTGCAATATCTAAATGTGCCCAATTATATTGACGTGCAAAGCGCGATAAAAAACAACCAGCAGTAATAGCTCCCCCAGGACGACCGCCCAGATTAGTCATATCGGCAAAGTGAGACTCTAGTTGTTCTTGAAACTCATCTACTAGCGGTAAATGCCAAGCACGATCTCCGGCTTGCTCAGCAGCGCTACTTAGTTCATGAGAGAGTTGATTATGGTTAGACATAAGCCCAGTAAAATGATGTCCTAGTGCAATAATACATGCGCCTGTTAAGGTAGCTATATCTATCACAATTTCTGGATTAAAACGTTCTACATAAGTAAGAGTGTCGCACAATACCAGACGACCCTCAGCATCGGTATTTAATACTTCTACCGTCTGGCCGGAAAGAGTAGTGAGTATATCTCCAGGCCTTAACGAACGCCCATCCACCATATTCTCACAGCATGCCAGGACTCCAACAATATTCAGTGGTAAGTTTAATGCTAGTGCCACACACATTACACCATAAACTGTAGCAGCACCACACATATCATATTTCATCTCATTCATATTATCGGAGGACTTAAGAGAAATGCCACCGGAATCAAAGGTGAGCCCTTTGCCAACTAGCACTATCGGCTGTGCTTCTGGATCTGGATTACCTTTATATGTGATAACTGACATTAACGATTCGTTAGTAGAACCTTCGCCTACGGCTAAATAAGCATTCATCCCTAACTCTTTCATATCTTTTTCGCCGAGCACCATGGTTGTTGTGTTCTGACTGTAGCTATTCGCCAATAGGCGAGCTTGAGAAGCTAGATATGCTGAGTTACAGATATTAGGCGGCATATTTGCTAAATCTTTAGCAGCTTTGATGCCAGTTGCAATAGCAAGACCATGTTGGATAGCACGTTCGCCGCTGGTTAACTCACGACGTGTCGACAGGTTGAAAACTATTTTGCGTAGCGGTCGCCGTCGGACTTTTTTATTACTTTTCAACTCATCGAAGGTATAGAGTGAATCTTTGGCTGTTTCCACAGCCAGGCGTACTTTCCAATAGGTGTTTCTACGCTTAACGTGTAGTTCCGTTAAGAAGCAAACGGCCTCCATTGAACCGGTATTGTTTAAGGTATTAATAGTTTGATAAATTACTTGTTTATACTTACGTTCATCTAGCTCGCGTTCTTTGCCACAGCCGATAAGTAAAATGCGTTCAGACAGCACATTAGGAACATGATGTAAAAGTAAAGTTTGTCCCACTTTTCCTTCTAATTCACCACGGCGTAGCAGAGCGCTGATATAGCCTTCGCTAATTTGATCGAGCTGTTCAGCGATAGATGAGAAGCGGCGTGGCTCAAAAATTCCCGCGACAAGACAGGCACTGCGTTGCTTTTCCGGGCTACCGCTTTTGACACTAAAATCCATTTTTGTTCCTGAATTTTAATAAAATAATATGTGTCCTGGAGAAATAGATCTTTTTGATACTCTATATCTTATATCTTAATATGGCAGAGAACGATATTTTGTCAAATATCAGTGCTTTTTAAGCATAGCATAATTTTACTTTTAATTAAGATTTAGTTCATTAACAATCGCTAATGAATAC
>NZ_NJPO01000042.1 GCF_002855795.1 Candidatus Palibaumannia cicadellinicola | reverse complement strand
AAAAAACTTCATCTGAAGTGTTGCAGCCAACGAACAGGGATGAGGATAGGAAGGATCACTTGTGCCTTCTGACACTGAGGACTAACTATGGAAAGCATCATGTTTATGAAACAGTTACAATTTACACTTGCCTGGAAAATATTTTGCTCTTTAATCTTAGGCATTGCCCTGGGCATCATATTACACGATCAAGATTATTTACGTGATTGGATGATTACAAACATTCTTTCTCCGGCCGGGGAAATTTTTATACGTATGATAAAAATGATAGTAATACCAATTGTTGTGGCTACCTTGGTGATAGGAATTGCCGGTATTGGCGATGCTAAAAAGCTCGGTAGTATCGGCTTAAAAACTATTATTTATTTCGAGATAATAACTACTCTAGCAATTATTATTGGGATAACTTTAGCTAATATTTTTCATCCTGGTCAGGCAATCGATATTTCAACGTTAGCTACAGTAGATATCTCTAAATATAAAGATACTACTGTGCAAGTACAATCTAATATGCATAGTCTTGTAGGTACGATATTGTCATTAATTCCATCTAATATTTTTGCTTCAATGGGTAAAGGTGACATACTTCCTATTATTTTTTTCTCAGTACTATTTGGTTTAGGGCTAGCTTCGCTACCTAGCCAAAATAAAACACCACTGCTAAATGTGTTCAACGCTGTAGCAGAGACGATGTTTAAAGTAACGAATATAGTTATGGGTTATGCGCCGATTGGTGTATTTGCGCTTATTTCAGTAACGGTTGCGACATTTGGTTTCGTATCTTTGTTACCTTTAGCTAAATTAGTACTATTAGTTTATGGAACCATAGTATTCTTCGCACTAGGTGTATTAGGCGCTGTGGCACGATTGTGCCAGCTGCGAATCTGGACACTTATTCGTCTTCTTAAAGAAGAGCTCTTTCTCGCTTATTCCACCGCCAGTTCTGAAAGCGTATTACCGCGGATTATTGAGAAAATGGAAGCTTATGGTGCGCCGGCGGCGATTACAGGTTTTGTGGTACCGACTGGTTATTCATTTAATCTAGATGGTTCAACATTATACCAAAGTATCGCCGCAATATTTATCGCCCAGCTATATGGTATTGAGTTACCTATTGGTAAGGAGATAATACTTGTGCTGACATTAATGGTAACTTCTAAAGGTATTGCTGGGGTTCCAGGTGTCTCTTTCGTTGTACTACTAGCCACGCTAGGCAGCGTAGGTATTCCACTGGAAGGACTAGCATTTATTGCAGGTGTTGACCGTATTCTTGATATGGCGCGTACCGCGCTCAACGTATTAGGCAATGCGCTAGCGGTACTCGTAGTGGCTTAGTGGGAAAATCAATATGATTGTGTTCAAGCACTAGCAAT
>NZ_NJPO01000041.1 GCF_002855795.1 Candidatus Palibaumannia cicadellinicola | reverse complement strand
TAAGTATTAAATATTTGTTTTTTTATATTATTGATTTAAAAAATTAATTTAATTATACACTGTAAAAGATGAATGATATAAATCAAACAAATTTATTAAATCAGGCAGTAAAATTATGCGAACAACGTAATGTACGTATGACCCCACAAAGATTAGAAGTATTCCGATTAATAATCAAACAAAATAATGCTATTAGTGCTTATGAATTATTAAATTTATTACAAGAATCAGAACCACAAGCTAAACCACCTACTATTTATCGTGCATTAGATTTTTTAATTGATCAGGGGTTTATTCATAGAGTAGAATCAACTAATAGTTTTATGCTTTGTTATAATTTTACAGATCGTTCACATACATCAGCTTTTTTTATTTGTGATAAATGTGGTCAAGTCACTGAAAAAGTATCCGAAAAAATAAAAAATATTTTACAAAGCATGGCAGCTAAAGCAAGTTTTACTATGTCTCACAATATAGTAGAAGCTCATGGTTTTTGTCCAGAATGTAATCATTAGATCAAAATCTAAAACCTTTTTGAAATAAGGATTTTTAATCATAAACAATAATTTGTTACATTCTTCTGTTATTAAAAAACAATTATGTTATTGCCTTTTAATAACAGGTCCTGCTTATGGAAACCAACGTTCAAGTAGTGCACTACAGTTTGCAAAAGCAGTATTCCATTCTGGTCACTATATTCAAACAGTATTTTTTTACCAAAATGGTGTATATAATGCTAATAGTTTTACTATTTCTGCTAGTGATGAACTTAATTTAGTAGAATCTTGGTTAAGTTTAGCTCAAACATATAATGTATCATTACATTTATGTGTAACATCAGCATTACGTAGAGGTATTATAAATATGACACAATCATTACAATTTAATAAATTAGGAAATAACCTAGAATTAGGTTTTCAATTAAGTGGTCTAGGTTTTTTGGGTGAAACTTTACTTCAATGTGATCGTTTAATTCAATTTTAATAGATTAATTGATATGAAAAAGATTGCTTTTATTTTTACTCATGGACCACATGGTAATACTACTGGACGAGAAGGATTAGATGCATTATTAGCTATATCAGCTATATGTAAATTATTAGAAGTATTTTTTATTGGTGATGGTATATTACTACTATTACCTAATCAACAATCAGAACAAATAATGATGAAAAATTTTGTTTTATCATTTGGTATATTGCCTTTATATGATATAAATAAATTTTATTTATATGCTGACTCAGCAATAGAACGTGGTTTAGATATAAATACCAATTTAATTTTAAAAGTAAAGTGGTT
>NZ_NJPO01000040.1 GCF_002855795.1 Candidatus Palibaumannia cicadellinicola | reverse complement strand
CTGGGCAACCCCAAATCAGCCACATTCAGATACGATGATTATATCATCTAGCAAAACAATAAAAGCCTAACAAATTCAGTAACAATTGAACATAATATCTCCCAGTTTTAACTTATATCCGCGTGACAAACTTGTAACATCAGATAAACGAAAACTGGAATAGCGGCAGTAAGGCTATCTATACGATCTAACATTCCACCATGCCCGGGAATTATGTACCCGCTGTCCTTAATACCTGCTTCACGTTTAAACATACTTTCTGTTAAATCTCCAACCACAGAAGCTAGCGCAGCTACTGTGGAGCAGACAAGCAGCGTAAGCGGAGCGACATGAAGCGGTGCATAACTATTAAATATCCAACTAATAATTAAAGATATTAACAGGCCGCTTATTAGACCTTCCCAAGTTTTACCAGGCGAAATGTTAGGAGCTAGCTTATGACTACCTAAAGCGCGTCCGAAGAGATAAGCGCCAGAATCAGCGCTCCATACTAGGAACATGATATATAATAACCACCAAGATCCTGCAAAATGATTAATATCATAATTATAATCAAGTAATATAATTACGCTACAAAAAAAAGGTAGTATAGTAAAAAAGCCAAATGCTAATCGTAGTAAGTGAGAATGACACCAGAACAAAGCATAATTAGGATAGCAGAGTACTAGTATTAGTGCAGTGAGCCACCATAGTAAAGCTACTAACAGGACGTATTGTACCTGCCATACGATAAATAATGGCCAGTAGATCGGTACAGCAAATGTTATCACAGTCAATAGTAAACCATATACTATGGTCAGCCAAAAACGTTTACTAAAATCATTTAATCCAGCTAGTTGCCCCCATTCCCAGGCACTTAACATACATACTGTTAAGGTAACTAGCTTGAACCATATGGGCGGTAATAAAAAAAGTATACCTATTACTATAGGTATAATAATAAATGCGGTAATCAAGCGATACTTCAGCAAAAAACCTCCCTAGTCAGGTGTAGTTCTACCGAAGCGCCGTTCTCTTTGAGCAAAAGCATTGAGAGCATTTTCAAAAACAACGTCATCAAAATCGGGCCATAACACATCGGTAAAAAATAGCTCAGCATAAGCTATCTGCCATAGCAGAAAATTACTAATACGGTGTTCGCCTCCAGTACGGATTACTAAATCTACAGGGGCTAGTTCATTCATACAGACATAACGGCATAATATATTTTCATCTATTTCATGAGGAAGTAAGAGACCGTCTTGGACTTGAATAGCAATTTGCTTAACTCCTTGAATAATATCCCAACGTCCACCATAATTGGCGGCAATATTGAGAGTTAAACCATTATTATTGCTGGTTAGTTTCTCGGAATAAGAAATACGTTCCTGTAAACTCATACCAAAACGACCAATATCACCAATAATTTTTAGTCGTACATTATGTTTATGCAAGCTTTTTACTTCATTATCTAATGCACAAACAAAAAGTTCCATAAGCGCGGAAACTTCTTGAGTAGGACGATTCCAATTTTCACGGCTAAATGCATATAGCGTCAACGCGTTGAAATGATGGTTAACTGCAAAGCTAACTGCACGGCGGACTGACTTAATACCAGCCTGATGACCGAAGATACGTAATTTGCCTTGCTTCTTCGCCCAGCGACCATTACCATCCATAATAATTGCTATATGTTGGGGCGATGATAAAACAGGAAACATTTGAGTCTCTAATTTATTTTCGGCCAATATTATTTTTACGTATTACCTAAATTAATAAGAGAATACTATTCTCTTTCTGAAACACAGGGCCTACGAAGCAGTCAATAATCCGTGTATACTAATAACGCAATTGGCCATTATTAACGGTCTTAGTGGTATACTACTATATCATTTTGCTGATCATCGAACAAAAATGTTGAGTACAATAATCATTTATCGCTCGAAATAGCGGACGCTTAGGCGGGCATTTTGACGCGCTTGACGGTCAATAAATAATACTTCCTCTACGCTAGCTGGTTCGGTAAAATTTAACTGGTCTAGTACCCTACGGTTTACTGCAGCAATATCGGTAAAGCTGATATCTCTTTGCAAAAAAGCTGCTACCGCAACTTCGTTGGCGGCATTGAGTGCAGTGGTTGCGGCCTGGCCGCTCTTACTAGCTTCAATAGCTAGTTGCAGACAGGGGTAACGTTCACCATCTGGTTGGTAAAAACTCAGAGTACCTAAGCGTAAAAAGTCAAGAGGTGTAACTCCTGTCGGTACTCTTGCAGGATATGCCATAGCATGGGCGATAGGAGTGCGCATGTCAGGATATCCTAGCTGGGCTAGAACGCTACCATCAGCATAGCGTACCATTGAGTGAACTATCGATTGTGGATGTAGCAGTACTTCAATTTGGTCGGCGGAAGCGTTAAACAACCAACGTGCCTCGATATACTCTAATCCTTTATTCATCATCGTTGCTGAATCTACTGATATTTTGCGTCCCATTGACCAATTGGGATGTGCACAAGCTTGATCTGATGTTATTGCAGCCAGCGCTGATAGTGGAGTATTACGAAATGGTCCTCCAGACCCAGTTAAAATAATTCGTGATACACCATGTTCAGTCAGCGACGCATACAGCGACGCATACCGTAACTTACGCTGAAGTGGTTCAGGTAAACTCTGAAAAATAGCATTATGTTCGCTATCTACTGGAAGTAGTTGTGCATTGTGCTCACGTACTTCATTCATAAACAGCCTCCCGCAAGTTACTAGTGCCTCCTTATTAGCTAGCAACACGCGTTTACCAGCGCGTAGTGCAGATAATGTGGGTAGTAAACCAGCAGCCCCGACAATAGCTGCCATCACCGTATCTACTTCCTCTAGTGCTGCTAGTTCGCAAGCTGCTGGAGTACCGGAAATTACTTGAATAGGGATTCGAACTTGGGCTAAGTTAGCTTTGAGTTTCCTCGCCGCTCGCTCGTCTGCCATACCAGCCCAGGATGGCCGAAAAGCCAAACATTGTTTTGTCATTAAAGAAAAATTATCTTTTGCTACTAGTGCACGTACTGTGAACTGATCTGGATTATTTTTGATCACAGCTAATGTGCTAGTACCAATAGAACCGGTACTACCGAGAATCGTCAAATGCCTCATGAAATTATTTAGCTACTACGTTAGAATATATTAAATATGACAACACACCATAAAAAAACGCCGCAGCGACAAGACCCTCACTTAGGAGGGGCCACTACGGCGTTTTCAGACTGTCTACGAATTAAAAATCGATTAGTTCTCTTTCTTTTTCTGCTAAGATGCTATCTAGTTTTTTAATCCATATTTCGGTGATTTTCTGAATATCTTCTTGATATCTACGATCTGCACCTATCGTTTTGTTTTTTAGTAGCGCTTTTACCTTGTCATTAGCATCGCGTCGTATATTACGCACGGAAATTTTTCCTTGTTCAGCTTCAAAGCGAACTACTTTAATCAGATGGCGGCGTCGTTCTTCAGTCAGGGGCGGTAATGGTACATGGATAACTGTTCCCGCTAAGTAAGGATTAAGACCTAAATCTGAGGCTATGATAGCTTTTTCTACCGATGGTATCATTGATAAATCGAACAAGGTAATCGCTAAGGTACGTGAATCTTCCGCTACAATATTAGCTAACTTACGCAATGGCATGATTGCACCATAAGACTTTACCTCAATACCATCAAGTAAACTTGGGGAAGCACGGCCAGTACGGAACTTACTAATATGGTTTTTAAATGCTTCTACGCATTTTGCCATACGTACCTCAGCATCTTTTTGGATTTCATTAATCACGTTGTGTACCCTTGAGACTTTATTTATCTTGGCTGATAAGAATGAAAATTTTTCTTTTGCTAATTAATAATAGTACCTTCTTTATGACCCATGACAACACGCAATAAAGCCCCTGGCGTGTTTATATTAAACACACGAATGGGCAGATTATGATCACGTGCTAGTGTAACAGCAGCTAAATCCATAATTTTTAGTTCATTTTGAAGTACTTCCTGATAACTTAATTTATCATAAAGTATCGCATCTGGATTATTTGTCGGATCAACAGAAAAAACACCATCTACTTTAGTAGCTTTTAGTACTACATTAGCTTTAATTTCTAGAGCACGTAAGCAAGCAGCAGAATCAGTAGTAAAAAACGGATTACCTGTTCCAGCTACGAATATCACTACGCTATTCTTCTCAAGCAAATAGATAGCTTTTTCCCAGTTGTAGTTTTCACAAATTCCATCCAGTGAAATGGCTGACATAATATTAGCGTTGACATCTACATGCTGCAGAGCATTACGAATGGCTAGACCATTTATTACTGTAGCTAGCATTCCCATATGATCGCATACAACGCGGTTTATACCAGCCTGTGTTAGCACAGCACCTCTAAATATGTTTCCGCCTCCTATAACTACGCCAACCTGAATACTAAAGTTTACTAACTCTTTTACTTCCTTAGCTATACGAGCTAAGACACTAGTGTCTATCCCCAAATTTGCTATGCCCTGTAGAGCTTCTCCGCTCAATTTGAGCAAAATACGTTGGTAGACAGGTTTAGCATCCATGGATGATAAGTTCCTTTTGTTAGTTTAGTACTAGTACCGAATGAACTGACTAGACAAATATTAGCGAAATTTATTTTATTTTTATTCCTTCACCAACTTCAAAGCGAATAAAGTTGTTAACTTTGGCTTTATGCGCCTCTAGTAGCTGCCCGATCGTCTGAGTGGGATCCAGAATAAAGTTCTGGTTAGTTAGAGAGATATTTTGGGTAAACTGACGCATACGACCTTCTATCATTTTTTGCGCTACTTCATATGGCTTATGGGATTGCATAGCAATATTGAGCTGTATTTGGTACTCACGGGAAATAATATCGTTAGGTATATCATCTACATTAACATATTCAGGTTTGATCGCGGCAATATGCATAGCAATCTGTTTAACTAAATTGGGCTCGGCATTAGTAGCAGATACTATAACCCCAATACGAGCGCAATGTAGGTATGAAACTAGTATCTCGCCTTCTAGAAAACCTATGCGGCGGAGGTTAATATTTTCACCCATCTTTTCTACTAAAGTGATGCGCTGTTCTTCGAATTCTTTTTGAAGCAAATCTAACTTTATCATCGGTTGATCTAATGCTGCGGTTACTATTTTATCTCCGAAGTTGATAAAAGTTTGATTTTTAGCGACGAAATCTGTTTCACAGTTTAGTTCTATGATTACGGCATATTTGCTATTATTAGCTCTTTTGATAATAATTATACCTTGAGTAGCTATGCTCCCGGATTTTTTAGCTGCTGTAGCCTGCCCTAATTTACGGAGGTAATCGATAGCTAACTCAATATCTCCATGAGCTGCAACTAAAGCGTTTTTACACTTTATCAGCCCAGCACTAGTACGGTAACGTAGTTCTTTTACCAAAGCAGTAGTAACATCAGCCATTATTTTAATATCCTTTAATTAATTTAGGGAGATAAACAAAAAGAGTATCACTGTAGAAAAGTTTTTTCACTTTATCTTGAGATAAGTTCTTGAGAACGACCTTCTTGTATAGCCCTTGCTACAACAGTTAAATATAAATTTATGGCACGAATAGCGTCGTCATTACCAGGAATAATAAAATCTATATGATTAGGATTTGCGTTCGTGTCAACAACCGCAAAAACAGGTATACCTAAATTATTAGCTTCTTTGATTGCAATATGTTCGTGTTCAGCATCAATCACAAATAATGCATCTGGTAGCCCACCCATATCCTTAATTCCACCGAGGCTTTTTTCTAGTTTTTCTAATTTACGAGTACGCATCATTGCTTCTTTCTTAGTTAGCTTCTCTAACGTTCCATCTTGAGACTGAGTTTCTAACTCTTTTAAGTACTTAATAGACTGACGAACTGTTTTCCAATTAGTTAACATTCCACCTAACCAACGATAGTTAACAAAAAACTGATGGCAACTATTAGCAGCCTCTTTTATCGCTGCGCTTGCAGCTCGTTTGGTTCCTACAAACAATATTTTTCCTTTATTGGATGCAATTTTGTTTAGTTCAGCTAGAGCATCGTTAAACATCGGTACCGTTTGTTCTAAATTAATGATGTGAATTTTGTTACGGGCACCGAAGATGAATGGTTTCATTTTCGGGTTCCAGTAGCGGGTTTGATGACCAAAATGAACACCAGCTTCGAACATGTCATGCATAAGAACAGTTGCCATATAAAACCTCGATGTATTTAATTTTTGGGTATACGATACTTTATGTTTGCGTATCTTATACTACTAACTGGTAACTTTTGTAGTAAAAGTACTCTTGCTTTGTGCT
>NZ_NJPO01000039.1 GCF_002855795.1 Candidatus Palibaumannia cicadellinicola | reverse complement strand
AAAAATCTAGTGCGTTAATGTTATGTGTGACCGATAATTGCTGGGCAATTATCAAACTTTTTTTTTCCAACGTACTACGATTGATCTGCGGATTAGCGCGCTTGTGATAGAGATCCGAATATCAGGGGTTATGAGTTCATTCAGCAATGCACTTATCTCTTCTACTTTACCGTCGCTAACGTAGCTACTATCCCCAATATACCCCTGATGACGTAGTGTAGTTATAAGGGTAGAAAATATCGCTTTGTCGAAAAAATCTAGTGCGTTAATGTTATGTGTGACCGATAATTGCTGGGCAATTATCAAACTTTTTTTTTCCAACGTACTACGATTGATCTGCGGATTAGCGCACAATAACGAGAAAGTAATAGCATAACGTTGTAGCGTATCTCGTCCACTTGCTGCTAGTAACTTAAGTTGATTTGCGTGCTCCATATTTAGAACAGGATATAGCTGTTGTTTTTGTACGTTTAATAGTCTCTGTCTATACAACTCTGCAATTATACTGTCGATAAAAAATGGTAAATCCTGGTTGCTGAATCGCATAAATAGTTCTGCCTTCAACATGAAATATAAGCATAAGATACAATAATGGAGTTGCTTACGACTGATACCAGGTTTACTATTAATAATAGTCGCCACTAAAGAAGGTAAAATCAATAGATGCTGAATATTATTACGATAATAAGTAATAAGTATTGCTTGATCACTTGATAAAAAGATCCTATCGCTCATAACAGTAAACTTATTAAGTGTAAGCGCATGCTCTAGTAAAGCTTGAGACGTAATATTTGGCACTGTCACTTCAGGTGCATAGGGAACATTACGTAATAGTTCAAGATAGCACGTCAGCTGCGACACTAATTGCGTCTGCGTTAGTGAGTATGAGCACTGACGTGATGCTAGCAACACGCTGGAACACAGATTGATAGCATTAACCGCAGCAGCATTATTAATTCGTATCATAATTGTGACAGCGATATTGTCCACCGTCGGCGCTAACCAATCTGGTTTATGAGTAGCCTCTATGGGTATGGGATCGAGGTTTTCGCGCCATTGCGGAACTTGCTGATTCAGCCAGGTAACCAATGATAAAGGTTCACCAAAATTAACATATCCCAGGCCCAGATGACGTAATTGACGGAATCCACATACCATCTGTATGAATCCTTCTTTTTCTTTGACCGCACCGTATAACTCTTTAGCGTACGTAGCGACTTCCATTACATGCTCATAGCCCACATAGATAGGTACCAGAGTAATCGGCCGTTTGCCGGCACGTAGCATAGCTTGGATAGTCATGGTCAGAGTACCCTTTTTAGGTTCCAGTAGTCTGCCAGTACGTGAACGACCACCTTCTAAAAAATACTCCACCGAGTAACCGCGAGTGAATAGCTCACAGAGATATTCGCGGAATATAGTAGAATAAAGCTTATTTCCCTTGAAAGTACGGCGGATAAAGAATGCTCCTAGTCTACGAAAGATAGGACCGGTCGGCCAAAAATTGAGATTGATGCCGGCGGCTATGTGCGGTGGAACTAGACCCTGATGATACAAAACGTAGGATAGTAACAGATAGTCCATATGACTACGGTGGCAGGGTAAATAAACAATCTCATGTCCATTTTCTGCTAATTTCCGAACCCTATCTACGTTACGCACATGTAAGCCCTGATAAAGAAGGTTCCAGGTCCAGCCTAATACTCTGTCTGAGAAACGTATAGCTTCATAAGAAAAGTCTGCTGCTATCTCTTTTATAAGTGTGCTAGCTTTTTGCTGCGCTTGCTTTACTGATATTTTTTTACTGCGCGCTTCATCTGTTACCGCTTTTGTAATTACTTGAGAAGCTAGTAATTTCTTAAACAAATCATTACGAACCTGTAGGCGCGGCCCCATAGCTACTAGCCTCTGACGTGCGAAGTTAATACGCGCTGCCCGTGCTAGTTTTTGGGCAATAGTATTTATACTAGTATTATCCATACAATTTGCGGTAGCTGTGACTGTATAGCGTATTGGTATTGATAAAGGCCTAGAGAAGTAAACAAAACTATCACGACCTAACCACAGCACAGTGATCAATTTATTAAGACTATCAAGACGTAAGTTGTTATGTCTTTCACGGCCAGGAGAGCGTCCAAACATTACTAAAACTGAAACAATTTGCACATGAAACCAAGGATGTTTGCGGTATAAATTAAGATAATCGTGAAATAATGCGACGTATTGCTGTTGTTTCTTCAACCATGAACATACACGCTGGCGATGATGAATAACAACATAACGAGGAAGTTTAACCCCAGCGATGTGTAGTGGTTCTAGTGGATCTGGTAACATATGTTTAAAACATTGTATACGCAGAGTTAGTAGATCTACTTTAGAGTTAGAGGGTAACAGATATATCATGGGCTGTTGTGGATCTAGACCTGCTTCTGCGAGTGGATCAGCCGGAAGAACGTGAGTTTTGACTACTAACTTAAGTAGTACATATAATAAATTATAGTAAATAATACGCCAATTAGACATTTTAATATTAAGCATCTTGCTAAATTACCTTAAGTATGTATGAAAGTAACTTTTTTGGCGTTTTATCTATCATGTGGGAAAACTTTGATACAAGATTGGTTAATAATTATTAGTAATATAGCCTATAAGTAGTACTTATATAGACTTAATAGTTAACCCAAAAACCTACTGCATCATAAACTTTCGCCAGAGTTACGCTAGCATTGTTGCGTGCTTTTTCAGCTCCGTCACGCAGCACCTGACTCAGGTAGGTTTCGTCTGCTCTTAGTATATAATAACGCGCCTGCAGTGACTTAAGCATATCTAATACCGTACTTGCTACAGCTGCTTTTAAATTATTGTACATTTTCCCCTCAAACATCTGTTCTAACTGCGCTATAGGAGTTTGACTAACGCAGGATAAAATATTAATTAAGTTGGAAACTCCAGGCTTTTTAATGGGATCAAAGTATATTCTAGGTGGATAGTCAGAGTCAGTAACAGCATTATGAATTTTTTTTACAACACACTTAGGATCATCTAATAATGTAATTACATTATTGCTGTTATCATATGATTTAGACATTTTTTTAGTCGGTTCCCGTAATGACATCACACGGGCACCAAAATGAGGAATTAATGGCTCCGGCACCGTAAAAATGTCGCTATACAAGGTGTTAAAACGTTTTGCAAGATTGCGAATAAGCTCAATATGTTGTTTCTGATCTTCACCTACTGGTACTTTATTAGTCTGATATAAAAGTATATCAGCTGCCATAAGCACAGGATAGCTAAATAGCCCGGTGTTTATATTATCCGCATAACGAACAGATTTATCTTTAAACTGCGTCATACGGCTAAGTTCTCCACAGTAGGTATAGCAGTTCAATAACCAGCTTAACTGGCTATGTTCTGGCACATGAGATTGAATAAATACCGTACTTTTATTAGGATCGATACCACAAGCGAGATATAGTGCTAAAAAATCAAGGGATATCTTACGTAGCTGTTGCGCGGACTGTCGTACGGTAAGAGCGTGTAAATCTACTATGCAATAGTAGCATTCGTAATCATCCTGCATACTCACCCACTGACGTAACGCACCTATATAGTTGCCAATGGTCAATTCTCCTGATGGCTGGGCACCGCTAAAGACAATTGGTTTAATCATGTTACGCTTAATCACCATAGGTATGCTAATGGCTTCTGGGCTATCTTGGATACTATCCGTATCATCTGATTTAAGACTCCTTGACGTATCAGCTTAAATAACTAATGCAATCTGGTGACGCATAGCTTGAATTACTGCCTGGTAATCTTGCTGGCTAAAAATCGCTGATCCTGCTACAAAAGTATCTGCACCGGCGGTAGCGATGGTACCTATGTTTTCTACCTTAACTCCCCCGTCTACCTCTAGGCGGATATCTACGTTATTTTCGTCAATCATTTTGCGTGCTTGCCGTAATTTGTCCAGCGTAGATGGAAGGAAAGATTGCCCCCCGAAACCGGGATTTACCCCCATTAACAAGATCATGTCTATTTTATCAAGCACATATTCTAAATAGTGAAGTGACGTAGCAGGATTAAATACTAGTCCTGCTTTACAACCTTGCTCTTTAATTAGTTGTAAAGAGCGATCTACATGTTCTGATGCTTCGGGATGAAAAGTGATATAGTTAGCCCCGGCAGCAGCAAAATCAGCAATTAAGCTATCAACCGGCTTGACCATTAAATGCACATCGATGGGTACGGTAATACCGTATTCACGCAACGCTTTTAGTACCATTGGTCCCATAGTAAGGTTAGGTACATAGTGATTATCCATAACATCGAAATGTACTACGTCCGCCCCAGCAGAGACTACTCGTGCAGTATCTTCACCTAAACGGGCAAAGTCAGCCGAAAACAGAGATGGTGCTATCAAAAAATTTTTCATCTGCGTATGATTTTATGTCATTTTTGTTAGTTTATTACACCACCACCTAAGGCAATAATAGTCGTGTCACGGTTATGATTTCTTTCTAGCAGGGTAGTGACAATTTTGTCTAGCATCGCCAAAGATTTATACTGCTCACCATCCGGTAAAATACACGTTACCACCATAGCTTTATCGCCGCGCGCCAAGGGCTAAAATTAGGATAGCTACGTTTTCCTAATTTTACGCTAATTGTTTTCACAAAAAGGTAATGATTTTGAGTTAATTAATCATTAGTTACGTTCTAAAAGACTGATTATTTGGTAAGCAATAATCTTGGCACTTTGTTCATTAGCGCGAATCGTGACATCAGCGATCTCTTCGTATAAAGGATTACGTTCACGAGCCAGTACTTCTAGCACTTCACGCTGGGGTATTTTTACTTGCAACAGTGGACGCTTCTTATCACGCTGCGTACGGACCAGCTGTTTTTCAATAGTAGTCTCGAGATAAATTACTACACCGCGGGCAGAAAGGCGGTTACGTGTATCACGTGATTTAATCGATCCTCCTCCGGTAGCAAGTACAATTCCCTGTTTTGCTGTTAGTTCGTTGATAACTTTTTCTTCCCGATAACGGAAGCCATCTTCACCTTCTACGTCAAATACCCAGCCTACATCAGCACCGGTACGTCGCTCAATTTCTTGATCCGAATCGAAAAACTCCATATTAAGCTGTTGAGCTAACTGACGACCAATAGTGCTTTTACCAGCACCTATAGGCCCCACCAGAAAGATATTGCGTTTCTCTACCATTTTTTTTCTTACTATTATGGTGAATTACCATCCCGCTAATTATAATTAGCGGCGATACCTAAATTTAAATGAGTACGATAACTTTACTTAAATTATCTCAACACTACGGGTTGTTTGGCAACTTATTAAATGGCTCTATTTCGTATCATAAAGTATCTCATATAGTATTTATACGTAGGTAGCTTTTTATTATTATCAGGCTTTCGTTGCTGATATACTCATTTTTGCTCATAGTATTTGACTAATTAAGCGATCGATAAAGATAGGGCGTAAACGGCGAATTAGTTTACGCACTTTAACCGGATAGTCGGCAATACTTTGTAATTCTGTAAAATGAAGCACTACTTCGGTGTCAGTTCGAATCAATGCTAATTCTTGTTCGCGTTGACTATACAATTCATGCTGTGGGTCGTGAATTAACAGCGCATTTTCTAAATCTAATCGCCAGGAACGGGGATTAAGATTATTACCTGTTAACAACAACCACTCATTATCTATCCATATACCCTTAATATGATAGCTATTTTCGCTATTTTTCCATAGTCTCACTATTAATTGACCATTATTGATATAACTTTGTAGTCTGGTAACAAAGTTACGTAAGTTTATTTCATACAAATAGGGTAAAATACCGATTATTTGAAAAGGTTGATCAGTGGGCAGATAAAAATCATTAGCCGTTTTGTCGCCAACTATCACTTCAATTTGCTTGCCCTTACGCAGTTGACTAACTAAATGGCGTACTAGTCGCGCCGGCATATTAAAGTAGGGTGTACATAGTATAATACTAGTACTGGCTGCACAAATAAGGTTATGGATAGTTTGATTTAAGATACTTTGTTTGCCTAACCCTACCAATGGGGTAATAGCTAGTTCATTTAGCGCAGCTTTTCCTTCATAGCAGTAACGTGCCTCACGTAGAGAATGACGAAATAATTTAGTATTATGTTTGATTTTCAATCTCTTAGGGCGCGTAGGATCGTCTAATCGATTGACTGCTAGCGCTGTAAAAAACTGTTGTCTGATATAACTCAGTAAAGACTCAGCCAATAGTGGGTTACGTATAATATAGTAACGATCGTACCGATACTTATCGTGCTGATGCAAATAAATATTGTTTAAGTTAGCGCCGCTGTAAATAACATTATTATCGACGATAAAGCCTTTCAAATGCAGTACCCCTAGTGCCTCACGCGTATTGATCGGTACCCCATACACTGGTACTTCTACACCTGAATAAAATTCAGCCATGTTGCAATACCAGTCCGCATTAGTATGACCATTATTGCCACCGATACGACTACGTTGTGCCCGATGCCAGTCTACTAATACGGCTACTTCTAGATGAGAATTAATCTGTTTTGCTTTATATAGAGCATCAAGAATTACTTGACCACCTTGGTCTTGCTCCAAATAAAGCGCAACCAAATATATTCGATGTTGAGCTCCTGAGATAGCTTTGAGCAGGGCATTTCGAAACGCTTTAGGACTATAAAGTATTTGTATATCTGCAGCAATCTGAGGAATTTTGGGCAGTTCTTCAAGGTGTTGTTGATGTTTGCTGCTGTTAAAGTTTAAGAACATTATAGTGTGTGTCGTTAATTATATTACTTTGGTTATGTATAGATATCACTGTAGATCGCTTTAATAATAAGTCTTAACTAGGTGGACTTTCTTCATGTTCCT
>NZ_NJPO01000038.1 GCF_002855795.1 Candidatus Palibaumannia cicadellinicola | reverse complement strand
ATCAGACCAGCTACATAAAAAACCATTATATCATAACTTCTGCCATACAGAAGTTGGCTATAACCCATAATATCCATTATTGTAATAGTATAAGCAAGTGAAGTACTTTTAAAAACTAAAGTTATTTCATTAGTATACGAAGTTAAAGATTTTTTGATAGCAAATGGTATTAACACACGTAAAGACTGTTGTTTAGTCATTCCAAGCGCAGTACAAGCTTGCCATAGCCCAGTGGGTATCGTACGTATAGATCCCACAAATAATTTAGTACTATAAGCAGCACTATTAAGTGCTAATGCTAATATAGCACACAACCAAGGTTGTGATAATATTAACCATAACCAAGATATACTATGTAGTATAGTAAATTGACCTGGGCCATAATAAATTAAAAAAAGTTGTACTAAAAATGGGGTACCAGTAAATATTATTAAATATAATTTAATGATATGTGATAAATATGGTATGTTTAAAACAATTATTTGAACAAATAGTATAGCTAAAAAGAAAGCAATCAATACTGATATTATCATTAATGATAAGCTTATTGGTAAACCTAATAATAAAGTTGGTAAATAACTAAACATCAGGATATAACCTGATTAAAACGATTTACATAACGTTCGAGAAAATACAAAATAATTTTACTAACTAATGTAATCAATAAGTATATTATTGATGATAATATATACCATGTAAAAGGCTTATAAGTCATAGTAATAATGCTTTTAGTTTGTAACATAAGGTCATTAATACTAATAAGTGAAACTAAAGCAGTATCTTTTAATAAAACTAACCATTGATTACCTAATCCAGGTAATGCAAACTGCCATATTTGTGGTAATATTAAATGAAAAAAAATAATGCTATTTTTCATACCTAATGCTTGACCTGATTCCCATTGGCTTTTGGATATTGATTTAATTGCTTCATTTATGATTTGATATGCATAAGCGGCATATATTAATGCTAATGCTATTACCCCGCATAAAAATGGACTGATATTAATATTTAAATTATGAATAGGAATATATAAATGAAAGTAAGTAATACCATTAATTTTTAAATCAATATGTTTATTTAAAATAGCTAATAATTGTGATGTATTTAAATAAATAAAAAGTATAATTAAAATTTCTGGTAATCCGCAAAGTAATGTAACTAATATTTTACTAATAAATATTAACCATTTTAAACGTCGTAACTCTTCTAGTACAGCTAAACTCATGGCTAATATTAAACCTATAACTAAAGCGCATAATGCTAATTTTAAAGTTGTACCAGTAGCTTTTATGAGAAGTAAAAATTCCATCATTCTACAGAATTGTTAAACCATTTTTGATAGATCATTTGATAGGTGCCATCTTGTTTAATACTTATTAATGCTTTATTCAATTTTTGAACTAATACTAAATTATCTTTTCGTATAGCAATCCCAAGACCAGTGCCAAAATAATTGGGATCTATGATTTTATCACCAATAGTTATAAGACTATTATCTGTTTTTATCCATTGATTAACTACCGCAGTATCACCAAAGATACCATCTATACGACTATTTTTTAGGTCTAACATAGCATTTTGGTAGCTATCATAAGAGCGAATTGTCATTTTCGGATATTTATCCATTAAATATTTTTGATGAGTTGATCCATTTTGCGTTCCTATTCTTTTATTTGTTAAATCCGTTTGATAAAACTTTGTTTTATTGTTCTTAGTTATAACTAAAATTGCTGAAGATC
>NZ_NJPO01000037.1 GCF_002855795.1 Candidatus Palibaumannia cicadellinicola | reverse complement strand
CGCTTTGGTTGATTAGCTACTAGGTAAATCAAAAACCTATAGTAAACAAACAAAGTAACGTGTCAAATTGATAATATTTTGATGTTTCTGAATGGGAGGCTCTTTTGACAAGAAAAGCGCTGTTGGTTCTGGAAAATGGAACTCAATTCTATGGTACAGCCATAGGAGCAGAAGGTACAACAGTAGGGGAAGTAGTTTTCAACACATCTATGACTGGTTATCAAGAAATTCTCACTGATCCTTCTTATTTTCATCAAATTGTGACTCTTACTTATCCTCATATCGGTAATACTGGTACCAATGAAATCGATAACGAATCCTTGCGTGTACAAGCGCAAGGTTTGGTTATCCGTAATTTACCACTTGTGACTAGCAACTACCGCAGTACCCTACCACTGTCTGAATATCTAGAGCAAAAAAATGTCATCGGAATAGCAGAAATAGATACCCGTAAGTTAACGCGTTTGCTACGCGAAGAAGGTACACAAAATGGTTGCATCATCGTCGGTGATATGTCAAATGCGAAGCTAGCGCTACGCAAAGCGCGTGAATTCCCTGGCTTGAATGGCATTGATTTAGCAAAAGAAGTCAGTACAACTAAACCATATAGCTGGACTCAGGGTAGTTGGAACCTTAAGGAGAGACTGTCGGTACAGGCTGCCAAGACATATTTACCATATCATGTTGTTGCTTACGATTACGGCATCAAACGCAACATTATGCGTATGCTAGTCGATCGCGGCTGTCGGCTTACTGTTGTACCGGCCAAGACTACGGCGGATACCGTACTAGCGATGAATCCAGACGGAATTTTACTGGCCAATGGCCCTGGTGATCCAGCACCATGCGACTATGCTATTGCGGCTATCCAGACCTTTCTGACCACTGATATTCCACTATTTGGTATCTGTTTGGGCCATCAATTACTAGCTATGGCTAGTGGTGCTCAAACGGTAAAAATGAAGTTTGGTCATCATGGTAATAACCATCCTGTTAAGGATTTAGTCTCCGGTAAAGTTATTATCACTTCCCAAAACCATAGTTTTGCGGTAGACGAGCATACGTTGCCAGACACACTGAGAATTACTCATATATCTCTATTTGACGGTACCCTACAGGGCTTACATCGCACTGATAAACCTGCATTCAGCTTTCAGGGACATCCCGAAGCCAGCCCAGGGCCACACGATGTCGTATCACTGTTCGATCACTTTATTCAATTAATTGTTGCCTATCGTTCTCAGTATCACATAATAAATAAGTAAGAATGCCTACATGCCAAAACGTACCGATATAAAAAGCATACTGATTATAGGTTCCGGCCCAATCGTTATTGGCCAGGCCTGTGAATTTGATTACTCCGGTGTGCAAGCGTGTAAAGCACTACGCGAGGAGAGCTACCGAGTAGTCCTAGTTAACTCTAACCCTGCGACAATCATGACTGACCCCGATATGGCTCATGCTACTTACATCGAGCCTATTGATTGGGAAGTAGTACGCAAGATTATTGAAAAAGAGCGCCCCGATGCGATGCTGCCGACTATGGGCGGCCAGACAGCACTAAACTGCGCACTGGACTTAGACCGTCAAGGAGTACTAAAAGAGTTTGGAGTAGAGATGATAGGCGCTACCGCCCATGCTATTGAGCAGGCGGAAGATCGCCAGCTTTTTGACAAAGCCATTAAGAAAATAGGTTTGGAAACCCCGCGTTCAGGTTTTGCCAGCAACATGAAAGAAGCACTAGCTGTAGTCGCTAACATTGGGTTTCCTTGTATTATTCGTTCCTCATTTACGTTAGGTGGGACAGGAAGTGGTATTGCTTACGATAGAAAAAATTTTCAAGTAATTTGCGAACGTGGGCTAGATTGTTCTAAGAACGGTAAACTATTAATAGAAGAATCACTCATAGGTTGGAAAGAATATGAAATGGAGGTAGTACGCGATCATAAAGATAATTGCATCATCGTTTGCTCTCTCGAAAACATAGACCCTATGGGCATTCATACCGGAGATTCTATCACCGTTGCACCAGCGCAGACACTTACTGATAAAGAATATCAGATCATGCGTAATGCCTCTATGGCCGTTTTGCGTGAAATTGGTGTGGAAACTGGTGGCTCTAATGTGCAGTTTGCGGTGAATCCTAAGACAGGACAACTCATGATTATCGAAATGAATCCACGCGTATCGCGCTCCTCGGCTTTGGCCTCTAAAGCAACGGGATTTCCCATCGCAAAGATCGCGGCAAAGTTGGCGGTCGGCTATAATCTTGATGAGCTGATGAACAGTATCACCGGCAGTAGAACACCGGCTTCGTTTGAGCCTTCTATCGACTATGTCGTAACAAAAATACCACGATTTAACTTCGATAAATTCTCCGGTACCAGTGATCGTCTGACGACACAAATGAAATCTGTTGGCGAAGTTATGGCTATAGGACGTACACAACAAGAGTCGCTACAAAAAGCATTACGAAGCCTGGAAGTAGACGTAAAAGGTTTTGATCCTAAAGTAAAACTGGAAGATCCAGAAGCACTAACAATAATCGAACATGAGCTTCAAAATCCCGGCAGCGAACGCATTTGGTTCGTAGCGGACGCGTTCCGCGCTGGCATGTCAGTAGACAATGTATTTCATCTTACCCATATCGACCGCCCGTTCTTGATGCAAATTGAAGAACTCATACAATTATAAACGAATGTGGCAAACATTGGTATTACTGTTTTGAAAGCAGATTATCTTCGTAAATTAAAACGTAAAGGATTCGCTGATGCGCGTCTAGCAACATTAGTAGGTGTAGAGGAAGTTGATATTCGCCAATTAAGAGAAAATTATAACCTCTATCCAGTCTATAAGAGGGTCGATACCTGCGCTGCTGAGTTCTCCACGAATACGGCTTACATGTACTCTACCTATGATGATGAGTGTGAATCTGATCCCTCTCATAATCGTAAAAAAATTATAGTATTGGGCGGGGGGCCGAATCGTATCGGCCAAGGCACTGAATTTGACTATTGTTGCGTGCATGCTCTGCTAGCATTACGTGAAGAAGGTTATGAACCTATTATGGTTAACTGTAATCCAGAGACGGTGTCTACTGATTATGATATTTCAGACCGACTCTATCTCGAGCCTGTTACCTTAGAAGATATCTTAGAGATTGTGCGTATAGAACAGCCTGATGGCGTTATTGTGCAGTATGGTGGACAAACACCACTCAAACTAGCGCGCGCATTAGAAGCAGAGGGAGTACCAATAATAGGAACCCAACCTGACGCTATTGACCGTGCTGAAAATAGAGAAAGGTTCCAGAAAATGATAAATCACCTGGGTTTGAAACAGCCTACCAACGTGACTGTGACTAGTATGGATATGGCGGTAGCAAAAGCAGCTACCATAGGTTATCCACTTATGGTACGTCCTTCTTATGTCTTAGGCGGCAGAGCCATGAAAATTATTTATGACGAGATAGATTTGCTGTTCTCTTTCCAGAAAGCATTTAGTCTATCTTCTCATGACCCTGAAAGACCGGTACTGCTAGAGCAATTTATTGATGATGCAATAGAAGTAGATGTAGATGCCATCTGCGACGGAGAAACAGTTTTAATCTGCGGCATTATGGAACATATCGAGCAGGCAGGTGTGCATTCAGGTGACTCTGCTTGTTCGTTACCAGCCTGCACTCTGAACCATAAAATTCAAGACGAAATGCGTCGGCAGGTAGAACAACTTGCTTTTGAGCTCCAAGTCATCGGCCTGATGAATGTGCAGTTTGCGGTTAAAAATAACGAAGTTTACTTAATTGAGGTTAACCCGCGCGCTGCCCGTACCGTCCCTTTTGTCTCTAAAGCAACTGGAGTAGCACTTGCTAAAGTAGGCACTAAAGTGATGATTGGTAAATCTCTAATTGAGCAGGGAATCACCCATGAGGTTATTCCACCTTACTATTCCGTGAAAGAAGTAGTGCTTCCATTCCATAAATTTCCAGGCATAGACCCCATTCTAGGACCCGAAATGCGTTCTACTGGTGAAGTCATGGGAGTTGGCCGCACTTTTCCTGAAGCCTTCGCCAAGGCTATGCTTAGTAGTCAATCTCGCATTAACAAAAAGGGACGAGTTTTTCTATCGATCGATGAACAAAATCAAGACCGAGTCGTAGATCTCGCCATGAAATTACTTCAGCATGGCTTCGAGCTAGACGCAACAGAGAGTACCGCTGAGATCCTGACAAAATCAGGTATTCATGCACGTCTGGTAAAGACTGTGGATCAAATAAACTCAGATATTCAAGTTCAAGATAGAATGAAAAATGGTGAATATAGTTATATTGTAACTACCACTCCTGAACGTAAGTCTATTGAGTATTTTAAGCTGATGAGGCGCAGGGCGATACAATATCAAGTACATTACGATACTACTATGAATGGTGCTTTTGCCACCGCTATGTCGCTTAATGCTGATGCTACAGCAAAAGTGATTTCGATACAAGAGATGCACTCAAAAATTATTAATAATTAATAAATGATTATTAGCTTAATTGCTGCGCTAACAGCAGATAGGATCATAGGAATGAAAAATGCCATGCCTTGGCATTTATCAGACGATCTGACATGGTTTAAATATCATACTAGCAATAAGCCGGTGATTATGGGCCGTAAAACTTTTGAATCTCTTAATAAGCCTTTATCTGGTAGGCTTAATATCGTCTTGAGCCGTAGTTCAATCAAACTACATGCGGGGATTATCTGGGTTAATAACCCTATCCAGGCGCTGGCAGCGGCTGGTAATGTAGCGGAAGTAATGGTAATTGGGGGGGCACAGGTGTATAATATTTTTCTTGCCCAGGCAGAAAGACTTTATCTAACTCATATTGATCTTCAAGCAGAGGGCGATACCTGGTTTCCAGATTATCAACCTGATCAATGGCGGGTAACCTTCAGTGAATTCCACCATGCTTCCCCTAGCTACTGCTTCGAAATTATCGAACGCCGATAATATTTTTACCAATTACCAATGTTTTATTCCGGCGTAAGGAATACGGATAAATTTCTTATCTTCCCAGCACAATAAAGTTAATTCGCCACCCCAACAGCAGCCGGTATCTAAACCGTAAATCCCTTCTGGTGTAGCATTTCCCAGAATCGAAGCCCAATGGCCAAAGATAATACTGTAGTTTTCCGCAATCAAACTAGGTAAGGTAAACCAAGGGCGTAGCGGTTCCGGAGCTTTATTAGGCATATCCTTGCAGATCATATCAAGCTGACCATTAGGAAAGCAGTAGCGCATACGGGTGAATACGTTTGTACTAAACCGCAACCGCGCCAGACCACTGAGCTCTTCGCTCCAGTGATGATGATTAGGCATATCTTCATACATCGTGTTCAACAATATCGGATAACTATCGCTTCTTAGTACTGCTTCAACTTCCCTGGCACATTGTAGGGCAGTATCAATGTTCCATTGCGGGGTAATGCCTGCATGGGCCATCACCATTTTGTTCTGGTTATCTACCTGTAATACCGGCTGGCAACGTAGCCAATTCATTAGATCATCGGCATCCGGCGCTTCCAGTAGTAATGTAGTACTATCTTTAAGCTGATTGCGAACAATACCGGCATACACTGCTAGTAAATGTAAATCGTGATTGCCGAGCACAATTCGTACACTGTCACCTAGCTTACGTATCAGACGTAGTACCTCCAGTGAACGTGGGCCACGGGCCACTAGATCTCCAGTTAGCCAAAGCGTATCCATAAACGAATCAAAATTAACTTGCTCTAGAATAGCCTGCAGCTCATCATAGCAACCGTGGATATCACCGATTAAGTAAGTAGACATTAATTAGTTAATGATAGTAGGAATGGCGAGACGGAAGACAGGGATAGCAACACGAAAGCTTTGTCTTTTATGATCAAGCATTTCGTAATATCCCTGCATCGTGCCTAGCGGCGTTTCTAGAACAGCGCCACTAGTATATTGAAACTCGCCCCTAGCTAAAATTAACGGCTGTTCTCCTACGACACCCTTGCCCTGTACTTCTGTTTCCTGACCATAAGCGTTAGTAATCAACCAGTAGCGACTCATAAGCTGAATATTATGTCGTCCTAAATTGCGCAGTGTGATGGTATAAGCAAAAACATAGCGATTATCCTCTGGCTGAGACTGCATTTCAATGTACATGCTTTGGACCTGAATGCAAACACGGGACGAATTAGTCATTATTTAGGCACTCCTATTAGTCCTTTTAGTCATTATTCCTTATTCCTTATTAAGTTAGACGCTCCGCCAGCACACTAGCTAAACAGCAATACTGTTCAACGCTCAGGTTTTCTGCGCGGAGCGTGGCAATAATTCCATATTTTAACAACTGTTCTACACTGAACAAGTTGCCTAGACTATTACGGATAGTCTTCCTACGCTGGTTAAATGCAAGGCGGGTCAAGGTAGATAACTGGTTAATATCTTTGACCGGATAGGGTGGTGTAGCGTAAGGCACTAGCCGCACTACTCTTGAGTCAACCTTAGGTACTGGTCTGAAAGACTCTGGCGGAACTTCTAGAACCTGGTTGATCTGACAATAGTATTGAGCTATTACGCTTAACCTACCGTAATTTTTATTATTAGGACTGGCTACTAGCCGATTGACTACTTCTTTTTGTAGCATAAAGTGCATATCATGAATGACATCAATATAGCGGAAAAGGCAAAAAATTAGTGGTGTAGAAATGTTGTAGGGTAAGTTACCAAAAATTCGTAACTTATGACCCAGTTTTGTTGACAGGTCGGCAAAGTTCACCTTTATCGCATCCTGCTGCACAATGTTCAGCTTATACTGCATAACAGGATGACTAGCTAAGCGGGCAGCTAAATAGCGGTCAAGCTCAATAACAGTCATGGTATCTAGATGCTCTACTACCTGCTTGGTAAGTGCACCTAAACCTGGTCCTATTTCAACTATAGCCTGACTAGGTTGAGGATCAATGGCAGCTACGATTGATTTGATAATATTGCTGTCCCGTAGGAAGTGCTGACCAAAACATTTACGTGCTAAATGGCCCTGATAATAATAGTTATGCATAACTATTGGTTATCATATCTATGGTGATATTGAGAGCATTTTTAATGCTGCCTGTTTCTGCTAGTCCAGTGCCGGCTAGTTCAAGTGCGGTACCGTGATCAACAGAAGTGCGAATAAAAGGTAAGCCAAGGGTGATATTTACTGCTCTCCCAAATCCTTGGTACTTAAGCACCGTCAAACCCTGATCGTGATACATAGCTAGTACTACATCAGCATGCTGTAGATATTTAGGCTGAAAAATAGTATCAGCCGGTAGTGGACCCACTATATTATAACCTTCAGCGCGTAGTACATCTAACGCGGGTCTTATCACGTCAATCTCCTCACGGCCTATATGGCCACCTTCGCCGGCATGCGGATTTAAGCCGCAGACGTAAACCCACGGCTGCATAATACCTAATTGCTGGCGTAAATGATCTACTAGTATGGTAATTACATCATATAGCATCTGATGGTTAATAACCCCTGGCACCGCACTTAGTGGCAAATGCGTCGTAGCTAACGCCACGCGCAGCGAATTGGTTGCAAGCATCATCACCACTCTTTTTCTCTGGCTACGTTCTGCGAAAAATTCGGTCTGACCGCTAAATGGTATACCACATTCGTTAATTATCCCTTTATGTACTGGTCCAGTTAGTAGTGCTGCAAACTCACCGCTAAGGCAGCCGTCACAGGCACGGGCTAACGTTGCTACAACATAGTGACTGTTAGCTACGTTAAGAACTCCAGGAGTTACTACTGCTGGGGTACGAAGTGCCAGCACGGTAAGTTCACCAGCAGGGTGAATGACAGCTGGTTGATCAGGCTGATAATAATGCAGTCGTAGCAACGGGAGACCAAGCTGCTGTGCCCGGGCCGTCAGTAAGTAGGGATCTGTACAGATTACCATTTCTACCGGCCACGTCTGCTGAGCCAGCATTACAACGAGATCTACCCCAATCCCAGCTGGTTCGCCAGGAGTGATTACTATACGTGACTTACTGCTAAGACTGGTCGATAATTTTGACATAAGCCAAGGCGAGCAGTTCCTGCATCCCGGTTAGTGCTTGTTTAGTAAACTTACGATTTAATAGCAGACGGTAAGCCTGTTTTTTGTATGCGGTATTA
>NZ_NJPO01000036.1 GCF_002855795.1 Candidatus Palibaumannia cicadellinicola | reverse complement strand
TCTCTGATATCTGAAATATCAGGTTTAAGATTAAACAATTGAGTAGATTTTATTTAGTTAAAAAACAAATTTGTACAAATAAAATGATTATACCAATGGCTAGATATATTGCGAATATGATAATCATCCATTGTGTGATTGCTAGTGAAAGAAAGTGTAACTGATGTGTCGTACAATTACCGGTTGCATTGAATAGAACCGGCAATAATTTATCTAGTTTCAGCCAACTAGGAAAACTAACCAAAAAATCACAGACAACAAAAGGTGAAGGATATAACTGAAGATCGGTATGTTTAATAGCTGATAGCAGCCCTTTCCATGCGCTGTAGAGCCAGAAACCCAGTCCGATAAAACGCAATGGCGTCGAAGGTGATATAGCTCCAACCAGACCTGCAATCATCACGCCATATAGGGCAAAACGTTGGTAGATACATAGCACGCAAGGATTGATAAGCATAAAGTACTGGAAATAGAGCCCAACTAATTCCAAACTAAAAGCGGTTAGTGCAAGTAACAACCATGCTTTTCGAGTAATAGAGTATCTATATATCAATTGTAACATGTTTTAATCAAACAGATCAAACAGTAAGACATACCATAGTATTTATGATGCTGCTAATCAGAGATTAATATGCTCTACGAGACGAGAAAAAAAATTCTTTATTGACCGCTTTTTCAAAGCTATGTTACTTATTAGCAATATAAGAGATCAGATCTAACACTTTATTAGAATAGCCAGTTTCGTTATCATACCAAGCAACTAGTTTTACAAAATGTTTGTTCAGAGCAAGACCAGCTTTAGCATCAAAAACGGATGTGAGTATTTCGCCGTTAAAATCAGTTGAAACGACGTTTTCATCCGTATAACCCATTATACCTTTCAACTCATCTTCTGATGTTTGTTTAATAACAGAGCAAATTTCTTCATACGAAGTCGATTTGTTCAGACGTGCAGTTAAATCTACTACCGACACATTTGGGGTAGGAACACGGAAAGATATACCAGTTAGCTTACCATTGAGCTGAGGAATCACTTTCCCTACGGCTTTGGCCGCTCCAGTTGAGGATGGAATGATGTTCTGAGATGCTCCTCTGCCCCCACGCCAATCTTTATACGAAGGGCTATCAACGGTTTTTTGAGTCGCGGTCATTGCATGTACCGTGGTCATTAATGCTTCAACGATACCAAATTGGTCATTGATTACTTTAGCTAATGGCGCTAAACAGTTAGTAGTGCATGAAGCGTTAGACACAATGTCTTGCCCGTCGTAAGACTTATGATTGACACCCATAACAAACATAGGTGTGTTATCTTGAGATGGTCCGGTAAGCACCACTTTTTTCGCTCCAGCAGTGATGTGCTTACGTGCCCTTGCATCAGTTAGAAAAATTCCCGTTGCTTCAGCAACTATGTCTACTCCCACTGCGTTCCATTTTAAATCAATCGGATCTTTTTCAGAGGTACAACGGATGGTTTTACCATTAACAATTAAATCATTGTCGTCTACTACGACTGTTCCGTTAAATATACCATGAGTTGAATCATATTTTAACATATAACCCATGTAGTCAGTATTCAATAGGTCGTTGATGGCAACGATTGAAATATCATCACGTTTCTGCGCCGCGCGGAAAATCATACGGCCAATACGACCAAAACCGTTGATACCTATTTTGATAGTCATAATTTCACCAGTAATGAAAAAGTGAATAAAAATATTTGATCATATTAGCATATCATTAATCTGTCAGCCCTAGTATGTTCCGAGGAAAAAGATATTTTTCTTCTTTAGCTGCTATGTATTTGAGTCCCATATTTGTGCACAATTGATGCATGCTGCATAGTAGTTTTGAGGATCTAACAAACCTAAGCCAATATCTTTCTTCATAAGCTGTGCTATCTGGTTTATTGGGGTCGGTAGAAAAGCCGACACAGCAGCATTAATTTGCGTCAATAGCATATTAATAAGATTAGGTTCATTGACATACCAATTGAGTTGATACTGATCAATGTTAGCTAGCTGAGCAGCTTGATTAACAGCATCATCAAAATCACCTAGTTGATCTACCAGACCTTGATTTATAGCATCACTACCAATCCATACATGACCCTGAGCAAGATTTTCTATTTCATCCCAAGTCTTGTTACGGGATTCAGCTACCAGGGCGATGAATTTGTTATAACAATTCTCTATGTTAAGCTGTATTAATTCTGAGAACTCTACTGGTAATTTTTTAGTGATCGACATTCCGGCTATTGGAGAAGTAGTAACTCCATCAGTATGTACCCCAATACTGTCGAGCAAATTCTCTACCGTATGAATTATACTAAAAATACCAATAGAACCAGTAATGGTACTAGGGCTAGCGATAATAACGTTT
>NZ_NJPO01000035.1 GCF_002855795.1 Candidatus Palibaumannia cicadellinicola | reverse complement strand
GCGTAGGGTGCTAATTTGTGTAGTAGTTTTTATGTCTCTTTGTTCTTTATATCTCCAGTGTGCCGTTACCCCCATTTCCGCCATAATATCCATATCCTCTGTACGTATTTGTACTTCTACTGGTAAACTATGAGGTCCAATCATAGATGTATGTAAAGATTGATAGCCATTAGCTTTGGGAATAGCAATATAATCTTTTACTAGACCAGGACGTGGCTTATATAAACTGTGCATTTGTCCCAATACTCGATAACAAGTATCAACTTCGTTAACTATTACTTGGAAGGCATACAGATCTATAATAGAGTAGCAGCGTTGTTTTTTCTGGTGTATTTTGCAATAGATGGAATAAAGATGCTTTTCTCGTTTACTGATACGGCAGTGGATGCCAGCATCTGTTAACTGCCCTTCTATCTCTGTAATAATTTGTTTTATTAGATCATAATGGTTACCACGTGCAGTGTTGACTATATTCTGAATAATACGATAGCGGTTGGGGTACACTGCCTCAAAACCTAGCTCTTCTAACTCTGTTTTTAAGTAATAAATCCCCAGGCGATTAGCTAGTGGACTATATATTTCTAGTGTTTCTCGTGCAATACGGCGTTGTTTATCTGGGCGTAAAGCGCCTAAGGTACGCATATTATGCGTTCTGTCGGTTAACTTAATTAATACTACCCGTATATCTTGTATCATTGCTATGATCATCTTGCGAAAATTTTCTGCTTGTGCTTCTTTTTTATTTCTGAATTTAAGATGATCAAGTTTGGATACACCTTCTACTAGTTCGGCAACACTTTGACCAAATAATTTTTTCATATCCTGGTAAGTCGCTGGAGTATCCTCAATGACATCATGCAATAGCGCTGCCATCAGTGTTTCATAATCAAGATGCATCTCGGCTAGAATACAGGCCACAGCAACAGGATGGGTAATATAAGGCTCACCACTAGAGCGTGTCTGACCATCGTGAGCATCACGAGCAAAAAGATATGCCTGCCTGAGTCGTTCAATTTGCTCTTCTGGCAGGTAACTTTGAATCAAAAGATTTAGATTGTCAAAAAAATACAAGGTAGGTAAATAACCTGCTGTTAACGAAAGCCTTCAGTCATTGCGGTTAACGCCTGAACTTTAGCGGTTTCCTGTTCTTTTTGCTCTTGGATCTCACATAAATCCAGAATCTGATTACTAATCAGACCTTTTTCTATTTCACGCAGGGCAATAACGGTATCTTTATCATTTTCTTCCGGAACTAGTGGGTCTTTGCCGCTCATCTGAATTTGACGAGCTCTACGCGCTGCTACCAGCACTAGGTTAAATCTGTTACCAATTTTTTCTACTGCGTCTTGTACAGTTACGCGTGCCATAAGTTACTCCATAGATACATTTTAAGATCAGATATGACTGGGTATGCTGCTAAAACTAATTAGAATCTACTAATAATTTGCTTATTAAACAATTATAGCGTAATTGTTGACGCTTTAGCTGCAGACGCTCAGCGCTAATAATCGTTTTTAAATCGCACAATGCGGTATAAAAATCATCATTGATAATCAAGTAATTATACTCTGTATAATGAATCATTTCAGCCACAGCTTGAGCTATACGTTGTGCAATAATAGATTCGTTATCTTGTCCACGACTACGTAAACGGCGATCTAGCTCTTTTTTTGACGGCGGCATGATAAATATGCTTCGTGCCTCAGGTATAATGGAACGAATCTGTTGTGCGCCTTGCCAATCTATATCGAGAAAAACATCAATGCCATTTGTTAAATTCTGCTGAATATTTTTACGCGAGGTACCGTAATAATTATTAAAAATAAGTGCATGTTCTAAAAAAGCATTCTGAGCTATCATATACTGAAACTCTTCAACTGAAACAAAATAGTAATGTTTACCGTGTACTTCTCCTGGGCGCATGGGACGGGTAGTATAAGAAATAGAGATTTGTGTTTTGTATAGCGATAATTGCTGGGTTCTCAGCAATGCGTGGAGAAGGCTAGATTTTCCTGCCCCACTGGGAGCAGAAATAATATATAGCATGCCATGAATAATCATGAAATTAAAATTTAATTTCAGCTAATATTAATATGAGGGAAAAAAATTAGTTGTAATTTCATCTGTATATATTATTAATATTAAGGACATACGGGTTTGAATTATTGCTCACCCGTATTATCCTTTGTTTTTATTGATAAAACTTATGATAACTAAACTATAGTAGTATAGCTTCAATTACGATTGAAGTATGTCTTTATAGTTTTATTCTAT
>NZ_NJPO01000034.1 GCF_002855795.1 Candidatus Palibaumannia cicadellinicola | reverse complement strand
ACTTCCTCAACCACCATCACATATCCTTGATATGTGTACTGGTAGTGGCTGCATCGCCATCGCTTGTGCTTACCTTTATCCAGAAGCCAAAGTTGATGCCGTAGATATTTCTGCCGATGTGCTTACTGTCACAAGATATAATATTCAGGAACATGATGTTAAGCATCGTGTTTATCCTATCCGCTCCGATTTATTTCGAGAATTGTCTCCGCTATGTTATGATTTAATAGTTACTAATCCTCCTTATGTAGATAAGGAAAGTATGAATAATCTACCGTTGGAGTTTCATGCAGAGCCAATTCTCGGTCTTGCTGCTGGACAGGATGGACTAAAACTAGTACGCCGCATTCTGGCCTGTGCCCCTGACTACCTTAGCACACAGGGAATACTAATCTGTGAAGTAGGTAATAGTATGATACCTTTGATAAAGCAGTACCCAGAAATTCCCTTCCGTTGGCTAGAATTACTAAATGGAGGTAACGGTATTTTCATGTTAACCCGTCAGCAACTCGTAGAGTGTAGAGATATCTTTATGCTTTACCGTAATTAACTAGTATCGAGATAAACAATGGCAGGGAATAGTATTGGAAATTTATTTCGCGTAACTACTTTCGGTGAATCTCATGGTCGGGCATTAGGGGGTATTATTGATGGCGTTCCTCCCGGAATCATATTATGCGAAGATGATTTACAGCATGATCTAGATAGACGGTGCCCAGGTACATCCAGCTATGTTACGCCACGGCGTGAACGAGATAAAGTACGTATACTATCCGGTGTGTTCAAAGGAGTGACTACCGGTACCAGTATAGGCCTGCTGATTAAAAATGAAGATCAGCGTTCAGAGGATTACGATAGTATTCGTGATATTTACCGGCCAGGACATGCTGATTATAGCTACCAGCAAAAATATGGCCTACGGGATTATCGGGGAGGAGGTAGATCATCTGCGCGTGAAACGGTGATACGCGTTGTAGCCGGAGCCATTGCTAAAAAATACTTAGCGTATCAGTACGGAGTTAAAGTTCGGGGATTTCTAGCGCAGATAGGACATATAAAATGTGAACTAAAAGATTGGGACCAAGTTGAGCAGAATCATTTTTTTTGTCCTGACATCGATCGTATTGAAGCAATACACGCGCTGATGCATCATTTAAAACAATGTGGTGACTCTATTGGTGCCAAAGTGACAATAGTCACGGAAAATATTCCTGCTGGTTTAGGCGAACCAGTATTTGATCGTCTTGATGCAGATTTAGCCCATGCATTAATGAGTATAAATGCGGTCAAAGGGGTAGAAATAGGCGATGGCTTCGCGGTAATTAATCAATTAGGGCACGAAAATCGCGATGAAATGACTTCTGAAGGATTTCAAAGTAACCATGCTGGCGGTATTCTAGGCGGTATTAGTAGTGGTCAGCCGGTCATCGCTCATATCGCACTTAAACCCACTTCTAGCATTATTAAACCTTGCCGTACCGTAACCAGCCAAGGTGAAGTAGTAGAAATAGTTCTTGACGGAAGGCACGATATCTGTGTCGGCATACGCGCGGTACCTATCGCGGAAGCAATGACAGCAATTGTGCTTATGGATCACTTTTTACGTTATCGCGCACAGTGCGGAGATTTTCGATTAAAAAAGCAAAAATTACTTCAGTAAACTACTGTACATAATGAAATCCTAAATATGTTACAAGAGGTATTACATGAAACGTGCGGTAATTACAGGTCTAGGGATATTATCAAGTATTGGTAACAACCAATACGAAGTACTAGCATCTTTGCAACAAGGTCGCTCCGGGATTAGCTTTTCCCAAGAATTTAAAGATTCTGGTATGCGTAGCCATGTTTGGGGCAATGTTAAAACTGATATAACTGGGCTTATTGATCGTAAAATTGCACGCTTTATGAGTGATGCTTCTATTTATGCTTTTTTATCCATGGAACAGGCAATTGCTGATTCTGAACTTACACAAAAAATGATTTCCAATGATCGCACTGGTATTATAGTTGGCTCAGGTGGGGGTTCACCACGTAATCAGGTTACTGGCACTAATGCTATGCGTACCCGTGGACTGCGGGGTGTAGGTCCTTATATGGTTACGAAAGCTATGGCATCCGGGGTATCTGCATGCCTAGCCACACCATTTAAAATTAGGGGAGTCAACTACTCTATTAGCTCTGCATGTTCAACTTCTGCACACTGCATTGGTAACGCATTAGAACTAATTCAGTTAGATAAACAGGATGTAATTTTTGCCGGAGGGGGTGAAGAGTTATGCTGGGAGATGGCTTGCGAGTTTGATGCCATGGGGGCGCTCTCTACCCGTTATAATGCAACTCCGGATAAAGCGTCCCGTACCTATGATGTCAATCGCGATGGTTTTGTTATTGCAGGAGGTGGAGGTATCGTTGTAGTAGAAGAGTTAAAGCATGCACTGGCGCGAGATGCTCATATTTATGGTGAGCTCATTGGTTATGGTGCTACATCAGATGGGGTTGACATGGTAGTACCATCTGGTGATGGTGCTATTCGTTGTATGCAAATGGCGCTAAAAAATGTCGATACATTAGTTGATTACCTTAATGTGCATGGTACCTCAACACCAGTCGGCGATGTAAAAGAACTATGGGCTATTCATGAAACTTTTGGTAAGAAACATCCAGCATTATCATCAACTAAAGCCATGACCGGACATTCCTTGGGTGCCGCAGGAGTACATGAAGTCATTTTTACTTTACTAATGATGGAAAACAATTTTATTGCCCCTAGTATTAATATTGATCACATCGATCCTAAGGCAGAGGGTATGAATCTAGTAACTAAACCCATTCAGCGTAAATTAACTACTGTTATGAGCAATAGTTTTGGTTTTGGCGGAACTAATGCTACATTAGTCATGCGTAGATATCCGTATGAGTAAGTAGTGTTCTAACAAATCAAAATCAACAGTCTAGAGGAGGTTATTTTTTGCTCTGTGAATCTAGATAATAATCTTGTGGCGGAGTCATCATGTGAAAATATTAGTTGATGAAAATATGCCCTACGCTCAGGCGCTATTTAGCCGCCTGGGCGAAGTGGAAGTAGTAAATGGACGGCAGATCACAGCACAAAATATTTTAGCTGCCGACGCGCTAATAGTGCGTTCGGTTACTCGCGTTGATCAATCTCTATTAGATGGTAGTCTAGTACAATTCGTTGGTACCGCTACCGCAGGTATTGATCATATTGATCAAACCTGGTTGGAGCAAGCAGGTATTAGATTCTCCTCTGCTCCTGGTTGTAATGCTATTGCAGTTGTAGAATATGTTTTCTCAGCTTTATTATGGTTAGCACAGCGCGACGGTTTTGACCTACGTGACAAAATTGTTGGCATCATTGGTGTAGGTAACGTTGGTAGCCTATTGCACCAGCGTCTTTATACGTTTGGTGTACCAACTTTATTATGTGATCCACCACAGGCTGAAGCAGGAGCTATCGGTGACTGGAAACCCATGGCAAAGCTAGTTGCGGAAGCCGACATACTAACCTTACATACTCCACTAACCTACCATGGACCGCATACTACCTGGCATCTCGTAAACGATGAGATGCTCTCAGCGCTACCTTCCGCGAAACGCATATTAATTAATACCTGCCGGGGTGCAGTAGTCGATAATGCCGCGCTGCTACGAGCTTTAAAAGGGGGCAAGTTACTTACTGTTGTGCTAGATGTATGGGAGTCTGAGCCAGAACTTCTTTTACCGCTATTAGCACGCGTAGATATAGGTACAGCGCATATCGCTGGCTATAGCTTGGAAGGTAAGGTACGTGGTAGTATTCAGGTTTATAACGCCTATAGTGCGTTCCTAGGTGCAGGTGAACGCATAGATCTATCGGATCTTTTGCCTGCGCCCAAGTTAGAACGAGTACGTTGGCGTGGCGCGATTGACGAAGAAGCACTACGTAGATTAGCCCATTTAGTATACGACTTGCGGTATGATGACATGCTTTTACGCCGCACTATCTGTTTACCTAGGGGATTTGACCAACTAAGAAAAAGTTATTTTGACCGTAGGGAGTGGTCATCACTATACGTTGATACTGATAATAGCGTTAGTGCAGATAAGCTTACTAAGCTTGGTTTTTATGCTATTTATAATAATAATTAACTATATTAGTAGTATTATAACAAAAAGACCAAAATATGTACCTAATGTTTAAATTAGACTAGAAACAAAAAAGTAAAGTGACTAATAAGAGTAGCATAAAACTAGCACTAGGCATAGCATACGATGGTAGTCACTATTCGGGCTGGCAGCGACAGCCAAATGTACCTAGCGTGCAAGCCTGCTTAGAGCAAGCACTATCGCTCGTCGCTAATGAACCTATTTCAGTATACTGTGCAGGTCGTACTGATACCGGCGTACATGCCACCGGACAAGTTATTCATTTTGAAACCTGTGCACATAGAACTAATACAGCTTGGACGCTAGGAGTTAATGCCCATTTACCTACTAGTATTGCGGTACGTTGGGTCATGCCGGTCAAAACAGATTTTCATGCACGTTTTAGTGCCACCGCACGTCGGTATCGCTATATAATTTATAACCATCGGCTGCGCCCAGTAATACTAGGTAACGGATTAACGCATTATTACCAACCACTAGATACAAGTAAAATGGAGCGCGCAGGCCAATGCTTGCTAGGAGAACATGATTTTACTTCGTTCCGTGCACTGCAATGTAAGTCTCGTACTCCTTGGCGTAATTTGCATCAGTTGATAGTAAAACGTAAGGGACCTTATATTTTAGTAGATATCACAGCCAATGCGTTTCTTTATCATATGGTTCGTAATATTGTAGGCAGTTTACTAGAAGTAGGATGCGGTAAAAAACCTGAAAGTTGGATTGCAGATCTGTTATTTGTTAAAAATCGTTCCTTAGCCGGTGTTACCGCCCGTGCAAAAGGACTTTACTTGATCAGTGTAGACTATCCTTCCCGTTTTGGACTACCGTCGTTATCGTTAGAACAAGTGGTTCTCAATTATGATAGTCTTGTATCATATCAAAACTAGGTTTGGTCGATGAGCTGGATTGAACGTATTCTCAATAAAAGTACTATTACTTCTACACGGAGAGTAAATATCCCCGAAGGAATATGGACCAAATGTGATAGCTGTAGTCAAGTATTATACCGTGCAGAATTAGAACGTAATTTGGAGGTATGTCTCAAGTGTGACCATCATATGCGTATAACAGCGCGGGAGCGCCTGCACGCTTTTTTAGATAAAAATAGTCACTACGAGCTAGGTAGTGAACTAGAGCCGAAAGATATCCTTAAATTTAAAGATTCTCAAAAATATAAAGACCGCTTAATTGCTGCCCAAAAAGCAACTAATGAGAAAGACGCACTCGTAGTTATGAAAGGTACATTATATAATATGCCTATTGTTGCTGCTTCCTTTGAATTTTCTTTTATTGGGGGCTCTATGTCTTCTGTGGTAGGTACACGTTTTGTACGTGCCGTAGAACAAGCTTTATCAGATAAATGTCCGTTAGTGTGCTTCTCAGCTAGTGGGGGTGCTCGTATGCAGGAAGCCTTGATGTCGCTGATGCAAATGGCGAAAACGAGCGCTGCGCTCGCTAGGCTGCGTGATCGGCGTTTACCTTATATCTCGGTGCTCACTGACCCCACTATGGGTGGGGTTTCCGCTAGCTTAGCTATGCTAGGGGATTTAAATATCGCTGAGCCAAAAGCTTTAATTGGTTTTGCCGGTCCGCGAGTCATTGAACAGACAGTACGTGAAAAACTACCTGCCGGTTTTCAGCGCAGCGAATTTTTACTGGAAAAAGGCGCTATTGATATGATTGTACGTAGACTCGACATGCGCTGGCGTCTAGCTAGCTTGCTTGCTAAATTAACCCACTGTCATCCGCCACAATCAAAAGATCAATAATAAGCAGAACTTTATCGTTTCACGTTTCCTTATTAAAGAAATAACACTATGAACTAATGAATACAAATATTAATAATTTTACGATGACTATTCCTCACGAAGAGTCGCCACTTGCTGTATGGCTTGATTATATCAATAATTTGCACGTAAAGCCCATAGATTTAGGCTTAGACCGAATACGCCATGTAGCAAACAGCCTAGATCTACTCAAACCAGCCCCGCTGGTAATAACAGTTGGAGGCACTAACGGTAAAGGCACAACCTGCCGGCTATTAGAAGCTATTTTGTTATCTTATGGTCTACAAGTTGGCGTTTTTAGTTCACCCCATCTGTTACACTATACAGAACGGGTACGCATTAACGGAGAGGAACTAGCCGAAGCTGCTCACAGTGAAGCAATGGCAGTCGTAGAAATGGGTCGCCATAATACCTCTTTGAGTTATTTTGAATTCAGTACACTATCTGCGTTACAGCTATTTTGCCAAGCGACGTTAGATGTAGTAATCCTTGAGGTTGGACTAGGCGGTCGATTAGATGCAACAAATATCGTTAACGCAGATGTTGCCGTAATCACTAGTATTGCTCTAGATCATACAGCCTGGCTAGGTTCAGATCGTGCAAGTATTGCATACGAAAAAGCGGGAATTATCCGTTATGGTAAACCAGTAATTGTTGGTGAATCCGACCGACCTATTACCCTAGATATAGCTGCTGATAACTGCTGTGCTAAATTGTTTGCCCGTGATAGAGATTGGGGATTTAGGGTAGAAGAAAATAGTTGCTGGCATTGGTGGGAGAAAGATAGCCAGTTACAAAGGCTACCGTTACCTACGATTCCGCTCGCTAATGCGGCTACCGCATTAGCGACAGTGCACCACCTACCTTTTGTGGTACATGAAGATTCTATTCGTCAAGGTTTATGCGATGCGATGCTACCGGGACGCTTCCAGATTATCCGCCAGCAACCACTAGTTATCCTAGATGTTGCACATAATCCCCATGCCGCAGATTATATCGCGCGCCAGCTAGACACACTGCATTTATCTCCGATTGGAAAAATTAGGGCAGTTGTGGGTATGCTGGCTCATAAAGATATTCAAAGTACGCTAACTTGTCTACGCGATAAAGTAGCGGTATGGTACTGCGCAACGTTGGAAGATCCATGTGCAGCACGCGCAGAACAACTTGCGACATGGCTTGATAGCGATGCGCAACTGTTTAAGGATGTTGTTAGCGCTTGGCGGCAGGTTATGTTAGATGCCGCTCCAGAAGACTGTGTGCTAGTTTTCGGGTCATTTCATACCGTAGCCTCAGTAATGAGGGTTCATAAACATGGATAGCAAGTTTAATAATCGTCTAGCTGGGACCATGATAATTATTGCATTAGGGATAATTGTTCTACCTAGTCTGCTTCACAGTAATAAAAATATTGTTCATGATAAATTTGTTGCTATTCCACTTGCGCCTGAACTTAACAACAATAAGCGAGAGATTTCATATCTAGCTAATCATAATCAGAAATTGCCGAGTAATTCATTAGAAAAAAATATAGTAAAATCACAAATAGATCAGCCCCAGGCTTGGGTGGTACAGTTAGGAGCATTAAAAAACGCTCCGAAGGTATTAGAAATTGTGGATCAGCTGCGGCTATCTGGATACTCGGTATATACGTTACCTTCTATACCGGTAGAAGGACAAATTACACGTATCTTTGTCGGCCCGGATACTTCGAAAAAAAAGTTACAGCTTTTTCTTAAAGAGTTAAACCAGTTAAGTGCCCTTAATGGCCAGCTGTATCCATATATAGATATAGCTAAGATCGATGCTGAGTAGCATCGCAAGAAATTAAATATAGAAAGACATAAATAACGTAGGTTGCAGTACAAATGGATGCACGCATGAGCTGGATAGATTATGTAATCTTTGGCATAGTAATTTTTTCTACTATGGTAAGTCTTATTCGTGGTTTACTTCGAGAAGTATTATCTTTAATTACTTTTGCTTGTGCTGTTTTGATATCAGGCAACTATTATAAGACTATTGCTATTTACTTTACCAAATTTGAAGAACAGATAGTTCGGAATAGTATTGCTATTACCTTACTTTTTATTGCAACTCTACTTATAGGGCAGATAGTAAATAGTATCGTTAGCTCACTGGTAGAGCTAACAGGCCTATCCTGCATTGACCGTGTGTTAGGTATATGTTTCGGCTTGCTGCGAGGCATACTGATCGTCTCAGCAGTGCTGTGGTTTCTCAATACTTTCACTAGTTTTCCTCATAGTCAAGATTGGCAACAGTCCCAGTTGATACCAGAATTCCGCGGTATAATTAAATTATTTTTACGTTCTCTGCAAAAAACGTCTAGTTTTGTGTAAAAGCAATCATTTTAACGCTGATGAGGAAATAAAAACATGTGCGGTATTGTTGGGATAGCAGGTGTGATGCCGGTTAATCAGTCTATTTATGATGCATTAACGGTGCTACAACACCGTGGACAAGATGCAGCAGGCATCGTAACCACAGATGCATTAAACTGTTTTCGCATGCGTAAAGCTAATGGATTAGTCAAAGATGTATTTCATATCCGACACATGCAACGCCTACAAGGTAATAGCAATATTGGCCATGTCCGCTATCCTACCGCCGGTAGTTCTAGTGCTTCTGAGGCACAACCATTTTACGTTAATTCTCCGTTTGGGATCACCCTGGCGCACAACGGTAATTTAACTAACGCTCATGAATTACGTAAGAAGCTGTTCGAAAAAGGTAGGCGTCATGTTAACACTACCTCAGACTCCGAAATACTACTTAATCTTTTAGCTACTGAGTTAGATCGTTTTCCTAACTATCCATTAAAAGCCGATAATATTTTTGCTGCGATCACTGCAATACATCGGCAAATACGTGGAGCTTATGCCTGCGTAGGCATGATTATCGGCCATGGTTTATTTGCTTTCCGCGATCCTAACGGAATCCGACCGCTAGTGATAGGTAAACGTACCTTATTAGATGGCCGTAATGAGTATATAATTGCTTCTGAAAGCGTAGCGCTAGATACCCTGGGCTTTGAATTACTGCGTGATATTACTTCCGGCGAGGCCGTGTATATTACCGATCAGGGCCAGTTTTTTACTAGACAGTGCGCCGATAATCCACAGCAACATCCATGTTTGTTTGAATATGTATATTTCGCTCGACCTGACTCTTTCATAGATAACATTTCAGTCTATAGTGCTCGGGTCCGCATGGGTAAGATTTTAGGTGAAAAAATAGCAAGCGAGTGGGTCAAGCTCAAAATTGATGTAGTGATTCCTATTCCAGAAACTTCTTGTGATATCGCTTTGGAGATTGCTCGCATTCTTGATAAACCATATCGTCAAGGTTTCGTTAAAAATCGCTACGTCGGGCGCACTTTTATCATGCCTGGTCAACAAAGACGTAGAAAGTCAGTACGCCGTAAACTAAACGCTAATGGCGCCGAATTCCGCGATAAAAATGTCTTACTAGTAGATGACTCTATTGTCCGTGGTACTACTTCGGAACAAATCATCGAAATGGCGCGCGAAGCAGGCGCTAGCAATGTCTATTTAGCATCGGCAGCTCCAGAAATTCGCTTCCCTAATGTTTATGGTCTTGACATACCTAGCGTCAATGAATTAATTGCCCATGGACGCGACGTAGATGAAATTAGGCAATTAATTGATGCAGATGCCTTAATTTTCCAAGATTTGTCAGCTTTAGAACAGGCTGTACGGGAAGATAACCCAAATGTAAAGCAATTTGAATCATCGGTATTCAATGGTATCTATGTTACTTGTGACGTTGATCAGTCTTATCTCGACTCTCTTGAGTCATTACGCAATAATTCTTATCAAGCATTACCCGCTCAAACAGAAGTAGAAGTGGAACATCTTGAAATCTATAACGAAGGTTAATTACCACTATAATAATCACAAAACCTGAAGATCTACATACCTAGTTTTTTTCTTTTTTATTCCCAGCTGGATATTTATCTATGATAAAACGTTTGATTGTTGGTATCAGTGGCGCTAGTGGGGCTATTTATGGCGTACGTTTATTACAAGTACTAAGTACCTTACCTAATCTTGAAATTCATCTAGTTTTTAGTTTAGCTGCGTGCCAGACACTAGCGCTAGAAACCAATTTTGCTTTGTGCGAAGTGCAGGCACTAGCCCACGTAGTGCATGATACACGTAATATCGCCGCAAGTATTAGTTCTGGTTCTTTTAAAACAGCTGGTATGATTATTTTGCCGTGTTCGATCAAAACTCTTTCCGGTATAGTTCATAGTTACAGCGACGACTTACTTATTCGTGCTGCAGATGTTGTACTGAAAGAACGGCGTAGGTTAGTGCTATGTATACGGGAAACACCATTACATATGGGTCATCTGCGTATGATGACCACTGCAGCGGAACTAGGAGCAATTATTATGCCACCAGTACCCGCATTTTACCACCGTCCGAGTAAAGTAAGCGATATCATTGATCAAACAGTTAATCGTACGTTAGATCAATTAGATCTAACGTTATCTGATAATCTTTTTCAACCTTGGCAAGGAGAAGAAGGCAGCTAACCGATCTTACCTTACTTAAAAATATCCTTGTCTTGAATTGAATGAATCTATTGCTATTGGCTGTGCCCACTGAACTAGATTAATCAGTGGTTGTGGATAAAGCCCAAGCAACAGCACAAATAGTAAGGATATCAGCACCATGATCCCCCCGCCTGTTAACATCCAGTGAGAAGGAGTATCGCTATGCCTATTTTTAGGAGGGTATAAGTATAAGCTAACCATAATGCGTAAATAGTAAAACAGACTAATAGCACTGCTAACGATTACCCCGCTAGTTAGCCACCATAAGTGGCTATTAACACCTAAGGCAATAACATAGAATTTACCCATAAAGCCTAATGTCATAGGAATGCCCGCTAGCGATAGCATCATTACCGTCATCACAGCCGAAAGTATCGGCTTATGCCAAAATAAGCCACGATAGGAATACAATAAATCTGTATCATCTCCGCGGTAAGGACTAGACATCAGACTAACAACTCCAAATGCACCTAAGTTAGCAAATAGATAACTAACTAGATAAATACCTACTGTTTCTAGTGCTAAGGTATGCGGTATCGCAAGAACACTAACTAATACATAGCCAAGATGAGCGATTGAAGAATAACCTAATACCCGTTTAATGTTACTTTGGCTCAAAGCCATCAGATTACCGAAAAGCATAGAGCAGAAAGCTATCATAGCTAGTACTAGTTGTACTCCATTATTCTTAATAAACGGAGCGTAAAATAATAAGCGCATCATGCTAGCAAAAATAGCTATTTTGCTAGCTGTGGCCAAGAAAGTAGAAACAGGCGCTGGCGCACCCTGATAAACATCTGGCGTCCACAGATGAAATGGTACTAATGATAGCTTAAAACCCATTCCAACTATCATCATTCCTAGTCCTGCTAATAGCATAGGATTATGTAGCATAGTGTCATTTAGTGTCTGACCGATGCCTATAAATGATAGTTGACCGGTTGCAGCATATACCAATGCTATACCGAATAAAAGAAAAGAGGAGGCAGCTGCCGATAATAATGTGTATTTAATACACGCTTCCAGCGATTTTTTTATGTCGTAGGCATATCCTATCATACCAAACAAAGGTAGAGAAATGAGCTCAATTCCAAGGAAAAGTGTCGTTAGATGGTTGGCGCAAGCCAGCATAATGCCCCCCTTCGTAGCGATAAGCACTAGTATATAAAACTCATCTCGTTTACCTGGATAGCCTGCTAGCCAGGCATAAGCTAGTGTACTAGTTGCTAAACTAGCTATTAGTACAATACCGGTATAGAAGATCGCAAAATGATCTACACGTATCAGCGGCGTTAAATCAGTAACGCCGCTATCACTGCTATATGCTACTAAACAGAGCGAAAATAGTGCTAGATTTAAGCCTATTACTGTCGAAGTTGCACTTCGAAAATGGTTACGTTGCCAAACAATAGATAGCATCACAGCAACCATTGTTAATCCTACTATTATAACAGGTAATAGCTTAATAATTATTGTCATAATCATGACTACTATAACTCTATTTTTGACATAGTAAAACTCGCATCAACAGCGAACCAGTGCTGAATATTGCTCATTGCTGCAGCTGAAGTATCCATAATAGGTTGTGGTACACAACCTAGTAGCACAAGTAGTACAACTAATAACATCATGATTAGCTGTTCTAGTAGCGTCATTTTTGCTAATAAATCGTTTGATTTTGCCGGTCCATAGTAAACACGCTGCATCATCATAAGAGAATAAATCGAGGCAAACACTAGGCTAAAAGTAGAAATGATTGTAATCATAGGAACGATTGAGAAACAGCCAAATAAAATAGCTATTTCCCCCACAAAATTTCCTGTACCTGGCATACCTAGCATAGCCATGGCGAAAAATAGCGCAAATGCTGGAATCAAGCTAAGCCGGCTCCATAAACCACCCATCATACGTATATCACGGGTATGTAAACGTTCATATAACTGACCGCAGATGATAAATAGACCAGCAGTAGATAAACCATGGGCTATCATCTGTACTACAGCTCCCTGAAAAGCAAGTTCATTGCCGCTATAGATAGCTATTAATAGTAAGCCCATGTGGGAAATACTCGTATAAGCGATAAGCCGCTTAATATCTATTTCTGAAAACGCAATCCAGGCTCCGTAGAAAATACCAACTACCCCCAACCACATTGCTATAGGAGCAAACTTATGGGACGCATGCGGGAATAACGGTAGGTTGAAACGTAGTAATCCATAGGCAGCTGTTTTAAGCAAAATACCAGCTAAATCAACCGAACCAGCGGTCGGAGCTTGACTATGGGCATCCGGTAGCCAGCCATGCAGTGGCACTATAGGCATTTTGACAGCAAAGGCTAAGAAAAAACCAAGCATCAACAAATATTCTACTTTATCAGACATCGGTGTAAACAACAGATCATTATAGTTAAAAGTCCAGACCCCTGTAGCATTATAGTGTACGAATACTAGTCCTAAGATCGCTACTAGCATCACAAGACCACTAGCCTGAGTATAAATAAAAAATTTATTTGCAGCGGTAATACGAGTCTTACCGTCCGATGCCTTATGACCCCATAATGCGATCAAAAAATACATAGGGACTAACATCATTTCCCAAAATACGAAAAACAGAAAGATATCAATAGCCATGAAGACACCGATAACCCCGCCTGAAATCCATAGCAAATTCAGGTAGAAAAATCCCTGGTAACGCTGAATTTCACTCCAGGAACAGAGAATAGCTAGTATGCCTAAAAAGCTAGCAAGTACTACCATTAGTATCGATAGGCCATCCAAGGTAAAATGAATGTTGATGCCAAACCTTGGAATCCAAGGTAGCAGATATTCCGCCTGCCATTGCGGTAATCCATGTGCTATAACTATCGGGAAGCTTCCCTCGTACCATAGTAATAAGGATAGTGCTAGGGTTAGGCCCATCGCGATCAAAGCAATATAGCGTGGTATCCTGGTGCCAAAATGTTCGCATTGCCAGCATAACAAACCGCCTATAAAAGGGATCAAAATTAGCCAAGGTAGTAGCATGAAGTTTTGCTTTCCTTATTTGAACAAATGGATTAATTAATCACTTATTTTGTTGATACTACTTGCTCTACCTACTATTAGCTGACGGCGTCATCGTGGTTTTCAACGAAACACTAGCAATACGAGAACTATTACAGCACCCAAACACATCGACGCCGCATACCAACGTAACTTACCATTCTCACTTATCTTAATGCCTAACCCTAACCATCTAATCAGGACTGCCGGGATATTCATCAGAGTATTGATCGGATCTGAGGATAAAAGTTGGGCAATAGTCAAATAAGGTTTGACGAAAATATGGTAATATAGCCAGTCAAAACCCCAGGCATTAAACCACCATACCAAAATCAAACGTCTTAATGCGTTAGTAGATAATAAATTAACTAATCTGCGCTGCCCAAGCCACAAAATAGCAGCTAGGCATA
>NZ_NJPO01000033.1 GCF_002855795.1 Candidatus Palibaumannia cicadellinicola | reverse complement strand
TGGGCAGATTGAAGGTTAGGTAACACTAACTGGAGGATCGAACTGACTAATGTTGCAAAATTAGCGGATGACTTGTGGCTAGGAGTGAAAGACTAATCAAACCGGGAGATAGCTGGTTCTCCCCGAGAGCTATTTAGGTAGCGCCTTATGAATTCATCTTTGGGGGTAGAGCACTGTTTTGGCTAAGGGTCCATCTTGGATTACTAAACCAATGCAAACTACGAATACTAGAGAATGTTATCATGGGAGACACACGATGGGTGCTAACGTCCATCGTGAAAAGGGAAACAACCCAGACCGCCAGCTAAGGTCCCAAAATCATAATTAAGTAAAACGATGTGGGAAGTCATAAACAACCAGGATGTTGGCTTAGAAGCAGCCATCATTTAAAGAAAGCGTAATAGCTCACTGGTCGAGTCATCCTGCGCGGAAAATGTAACGCAGCTAAATTATGTACCGAAGCTGCGGCAACAATATTTCATATATTGTTGGGTAGGGGAGCGTTCTGTAAGCCAATGAAGGTATATTGTAAAGTATACTGGAGGTATCAGAAGTGCGAATGCTGACATAAGTAACGAAAAAGCGGGCAAAAAAACCCGCTCGCCGAAAAACTAAGGTTTCCTGTTCAACGGTAATCGAAGCAGGGTAAGTCGGCTCCTAAGGCGAGGTCGAAAGGCGTAGTCGATGGGTAACAGGTTAATATTCCTGTACTAGATGTAACTGCGAAGGGGGTACGAAGAAAGCTAAGTTCGCCAGGTGACGGTTATCCTGGTTTAAGCATGTAGGTGAAAAAGCAGGTAAATCCACTTTTTAAAACACTAAGATGTGATGACAAACCAATAATATTGGTAAAGGAATTGATGCTCTGCTTCCAAGAAAAGCCTCTAAGCTTCAGGTTACATGTAATCGTTACTTAACTACCTGTGTCGGTTTACGGTACGATTACATGTAACCTGAAGCTTAGAGGCTTTTCTTGGAAGCAGAGCATCAATTCCTTTACCAATATTATTGGTTTGTCATCACATCTTAGTGTTTTAGATCGG
>NZ_NJPO01000032.1 GCF_002855795.1 Candidatus Palibaumannia cicadellinicola | reverse complement strand
AATCAACCGAGATTCCCTTAGTAGTGGCGAGCGAACAGGGACCAGCCTATAAGCTATTTATCAGTTAATAAATTAGAAAAATATTCTATTCCAGAATATTTTTCTAATTTATTAACTGATAAATTAGAAAAATATTCTGGAATAGAATAGCAATAAAAGGTGATAGCCCTGTATTCAAAAATTTATTTTCTGTGAGCTTAAAAAGTAGGACGGGACACGTGGTATCCTGTCTGAAGATGGGGGGACCATCCTCCAAGGCTAAATACTCCTGACTAATCGATAGTGAACTAGTACCGTGAGGGAAAGGTGAAAAGAACCACAGTAAGGGCAGTGAAATAGAACCTGAAACCATGTACGTACAAGCAGTGGAAGCATCTTTATTTAGATGTGACTGCGTACCTTTTGTATAATGGGTCAGAGACTTATATTTTGTAGCAAGGTTAACCGTATAGGGGAGCCGTAGGGAAACCGAGTCTTAACAGGGCGTTAAGTTGCAGGATATAGACCCGAAACCCGGTGATTTAGCTATGGGCAGATTGAAGGTTAGGTAACACTAACTGGAGGATCGAACTGACTAATGTTGCAAAATTAGCGGATGACTTGTGGCTAGGAGTGAAAGACTAATCAAACGGGAGATAGCTGGTTCTCCCCGAAAGCTATTTAGGTAGCGCCTTATGAATTCATCTTTGGGGGTAGAGCACTGTTTTGGCTAAGGGTCCATCTTGGATTACTAAACCAATGCAAACTACGAACACTAAAGAAGGTTATCATGGGAGACACACGATGGGTGCTAACGTCCATCGTGAAAAGGGAAACAACCCAGACCGCCAGCTAAGGTCCCAAAATCATAATTAAGTGGAAAACGATGTGGGAAGTCATAAACAACCAGGATGTTGGCTTAGAAGCAGCCATCATTTAAAGAAAGCGTAATAGCTCACTGGTCGAGTCATCCTGCGCGGAAAATGTAACGGTTGATCAATCTGTGATGCAAGTAGGCGGTAAGATTGCACTGCTAAGAATATATCCGAGGCTTTGACACTAACTTTAAATTGGTCAAAATT
>NZ_NJPO01000031.1 GCF_002855795.1 Candidatus Palibaumannia cicadellinicola | reverse complement strand
AAAAACCCGCTCGCCTAAAAACTAAGGTTTCCTGTTCAACGGTAATCGAAGCAGGGTAAGTCGGCTCCTAAGGCGAGGTCGAAAGGCGTAGTCGATGGGTAACAGGTTAATATTCCTGTACTAGATGTAACTGCGAAGGGGGTACGAAGAAAGCTAAGTTCGCCAGGTGACGGTTATCCTGGTTTAAGCATGTAGGTGAAAAAGCAGGATAACCGTCACCTGGCGAACTTAGCGATCTTGTACCCCCTTCGCAGTTACATCTAGTACAGGAATATTAACCTGTTACCCATCGACTACGCCTTTCGACCTCGCCTTAGGAGCCGACTTACCCTGCTTCGATTACCGTTGAACAGGAAACCTTAGTTTTTAGGCGAGCGGGTTTTTTTGCCCGCTTTTTCGTTACTTATGTCAGCATTCGCACTTCTGATACCTCCAGTATACTTTACAATATACCTTCATTGGCTTACAGAACGCTCCCCTACCCAACAATATATGAAATATGTTGCCGCAGCTTCGGTACATAATTTAGCCCCGTTACATTTTCCGCGCAGGATGACTCGACCAGTGAGCTATTACGCTTTCTTTAAATGATGGCTGCTTCTAAGCTTACATCCTGGTTGTTTATGACTTCCCGAAATCATAATTAAGTGGAAAACGATGTGGGAAGTCATAAACAACCAGGATGTTTATGACTTCCTGGTTGTTTATGACTTCCCACATCGTTTTCCACTTAATTATGGATGTGGGAAGTCATAAACAACCAGGATGTTGGCTTAGAAGCAGCCATCATTTAAAGAAAGCGTAATAGCTCACTGGTCGAGTCATCCTGCGCGGAAAATGTAACGGGGCTAAATATTGTTGGGTAGGGGAGCGTTCTGTAAGCCAATGAAGGTATATTGTAAAGTATACTGGAGGTATCAGAAGTGCGAATGCTGACATAAGTAACGAAAAAGCGGGCAAAAAAACCCGCTCGCCGAAAAACTAAGGTTTCCTGTTCAACGGTAATCGAAGCAGGGTAAGTCGGCTCCTAAGGCGAGGCCGAAAGGCGTAGTCGATGTCAAACGCCTTAGTATTCTCTACTTAACTACCTGTGTCGGTTTACGGTACGATTACATGTAACCTGAAGCTTAGAGGCTTTTCTTGGAAGCAGAGCATCAATTCCTTTACCAATATTATTGGTTTGAGATCGGAAGAGCGTC
>NZ_NJPO01000030.1 GCF_002855795.1 Candidatus Palibaumannia cicadellinicola | reverse complement strand
ATTGTTAAAGTTTTATTATGGCATAAGATAGGCGTATGACCAATTAGTTAGTTGGTAAGGTAATGGCTTACCAAGACTATGATTGGTAGGGGGCCTGAGAGGGGCGTTCCCCCACATTGGTACTGAGACACGGACCAAACTCCTACGGGAGGCAGCAGTGAGGAATATTGGTCAATGGAGGAAACTCTGAACCAGCCACTCGGCGTGCAGGATGAAAGCCTTATTGGTTGTAAACTGCTTTTGTATATGAATAAAAAATTCTAATTATAGAAATAATTGAAGGTAATATACGAATAAGTATCAGCAACTACGTGCCAGCAGCTGCGGTAATACGTAGGATACAAGCGTTATCCGGATTTATTGGGTTTAAAGGGTGCGTAGGCGGTTTTTTAAGTCAGTAGTGAAATCTTAAAGCTTAACTTTAAAATTGCTATTGATACTGAAAAACTAGAGTTAGTTTGGAGTAGCTGGAATGTGTGATATCTACGCATTTCACCGCTACACCACACATTCCAGCTACTCCAAACTAACTCTAGTTTTTCAGTATCAATAGCAATTTTAAAGTTAAGCTTTAAGATTTCACTACTGACTTAAAAAACCGCCTACGCACCCTTTAAACCCAATAAATCCGGATAACGCTTGTATCCTACGTATTACCGCAGCTGCTGGCACGTAGTTTGCTGATACTTATTCGTATATTACCTTCAATTATTTCTATAATTAGAATTTTTTATTCATATACAAAAGCAGTTTACAACCAATAAGGCTTTCATCCTGCACGCGGAGTGGCTGGTTCAGAGTTTCCTCCATTGACCAATATTCCTCACTGCTGCCTCCCGTAGGAGTTTGGTCCGTGTCTCAGTACCAATGTGGGGGAACGCCCCTCTCAGGCCCCCTACCAATCATAGTCTTGGTAAGCCATTACCTTACCAACTAACTAATTGGGCATACGCCTATCTTATGCCATAATAAAACTTTAACAATCTTTCTTTATAAAAAATTGTATTATGAGGTATTAATCCAAGTTTCCTCAGGCTATCCCTCAGCATAAGGAAAGTTACGTACGTATTACTCACCCGTTTGCCGCTTGCCGACAAAGTTATTGATATAACTTTTCGATGCCGCTCGACTTGCATGTGTTAAGCTTACCGCCAGCGTTCAATCTGAGCCATGATCAAACT
>NZ_NJPO01000029.1 GCF_002855795.1 Candidatus Palibaumannia cicadellinicola | reverse complement strand
ACGACTTCACCCCAGTCATGAATCACAAAGTGGTAAGCGCCCTCCCGAAGGTTAAGCTACCTACTTCTTTTGCAACCCACTCCCATGGTGTGACGGGCGGTGTGTACAAGGCCCGGGAACGTATTCACCGTAGCATTCTGATCTACGATTACTAGCGATTCCGACTTCATGGAGTCGAGTTGCAGACTCCAATCCGGACTACGACGTACTTTATGAGGTCCGCTTGCTCTCGCGAGGTCGCTTCTCTTTGTATACGCCATTGTAGCACGTGTGTAGCCCTACTCGTAAGGGCCATGATGACTTGACGTCATCCCCACCTTCCTCCAGTTTATCACTGGCAGTCTCCTTTGAGTTCCCGACCGAATCGCTGGCAACAAAGGATAAGGGTTGCGCTCGTTGCGGGACTTAACCCAACATTTCACAACACGAGCTGACGACAGCCATGCAGCACCTGTCTCAGAGTTCCCGAAGGCACTCAAACATTTCTGTTTGATACTCTGGATGTCAAGAGTAGGTAAGGTTTTTCGCGTTGTATCGAATTAAACCACATGCTCCACCGCTTGTGCGGGCCCCCGTCAATTCATTTGAGTTTTAACCTTGCGGTCGTACTCCCCAGGCGGTCGATTTAATGCGTTAGCTTGGAAGCTATAGCTCAAGGCTACAACCTTCAAATCGACATCGTTTACAGCATGGACTACCAGGGTATCTAATCCTGTTTGCTCCCCATGCTTTCGTATTTGAGCGTCAGTTTTCGTCCAGGGGGGCGCCTTCGCCACTGGTATTCTTCCAAATCTCTACGCATTTCACCGCTACACTTGGAATTCTCCCCCCCTCTACGAGACTCTAGCTTATCAGTTTCAAATGCAATTCCTAGGTTAAGCCCAGGGCTTATGGGGAGCAAACAGGATTAGATACCCTGGTAGTCCATGCTGTAAACGATGTCGATTTGAAGGTTGTAGCCTTGAGCTATAGCCTTCGAAGCTAACGCATTAAATCGACCGCCTGGGGAGTACGACCGCAAGGTTAAAACTCAAATGAATTGACGGGGGCCCGCACAAGCGGTGGAGCATGTGGTTTAATTCGATACAACGCAAAAAACCTTACCTACTCTTGACATCCAGAGTATCAAACAGAAATGTTTGAGTGCCTTCGGGAACTCTGAGACAGGTGCTGCATGGCTGTCGTCAGCTCGTGTTGTGAAATGTTGGGTTAAGTCCCGCAACGAGCGCAACCCTTATACTTTGTTGCCAATGATTAAATCAGGAACTCAAAGTAGACTGCCGGTGATAAACCGGAGGAAGGTGAGGATAACGTCAAGTCATCATGGCCCTTACGAGTAGGGCTACACACGTGCTCCACTTTGTATGCCCCATTGTAGCACGTGTGTAGCCCTACTCGTAAGGGCCATGATGACTTGACGTTATCCTCACCTTCCTCCGGTTTATCACCGGCAGTCTACTTTGAGTTCCTGATTTTCATTGGCAACAAAGTATAAGGGTTGCGCTCGTTGCGGGACTTAACCCAAC
>NZ_NJPO01000028.1 GCF_002855795.1 Candidatus Palibaumannia cicadellinicola | reverse complement strand
GGGCTAAATTATGTACCGAAGCTGCGGCAACAATATTTCATATATTTTTGGGTAGGGGAGCGTTCTGTAAGCCAATGAAGGTATATTGTAAAGTATACTGGAGGTATCAGAAGTGCGAATGCTGACATAAGTAACGAAAAAGCGGGCAAAAAAAACCCGCTCGCCGAAAAACTAAGGTTTCCTGTTCAACGGTAATCGAAGCAGGGTAAGTCGGCTCCTAAGGCGAGGTCGAAAGGCGTAGTCGATGGGTAACAGGTTAATATTCCTGTACTAGATGTAACTGCGAAGGGGGTACGAAGAAAGCTAAGTTCGCCAGGTGACGGTTATCCTGCTTTTTCACCTACATGCTTAAACCAGGATAACCGTCACCTGGCGAACTTAGCTTTCTTCGTACCCCCTTCGCAGTTACATCTAGTACAGGAATATTAACCTGTTACCCATCGACTACGCCTTTCGACCTCGCCTTAGGAGCCGACTTACCCTGCTTCGATTACCGTTGAACAGGAAACCTTAGTTTTTCGGCGAGCGGGTTTTTTGCCCGCTTTTTCGTTACTTATGTCAGCATTCGCACTTCTGATACCTCCAGTATACTTTACAATATACCTTCATTGGCTTACAGAACGCTCCCCTACCCAACAATATATGAAATATTGTTGCCGCAGCTTCGGTACATAATTTAGCCCCGTTACATTTTCCGCGCAGGATGACTCGACCAGTGAGCTATTACGCTTTCTTTAAATGATGGCTGCTTCTAAGCCAACGCCCTGGTTGTTTATGACTTCCCACATCGTTTTCCACTTAATTATGATTTTGGGACCTTAGCTGGCGGTCTGGGTTGTTTCCCTTTTCACGAAGGACGTTAGCACCCATCGTGTGTCTCCCATGATAACATTCTTTAGTATTCGTAGTTTGCATTGGTTTAGTAATCCAAGATGGACCCTTAGCCAAAACAGTGCTCTACCCCGAAAGCTATTTAGGTAGCGCCTTATGAATTCATCTTTGGGGGTAGAGCACTGTTTTGGCTAAGGGTCCATCTTGGATTACTAAACCAATGCAAACTACGAATACTAAAGAATGTTATCATGGGAGACACACGATGGGTGCTAACGTCCATCGTGAAAAGGGAAACAACCCAGACCGCCAGCTAAGGTCCCAAAATCATAATTAAGTGGAAAACGATGTGGGAAGTCATAAACAACCAGGCAG
>NZ_NJPO01000027.1 GCF_002855795.1 Candidatus Palibaumannia cicadellinicola | reverse complement strand
CATTGTAAGAACATAGAAGTTATATTGCTAAATATAGTGGAGTTATTACAAAAGAAAATGTAGGTATAAGTAACGATAATGCAGGTGAGAAACCTGCACACCGAAAGACTAAGGTTTCCTCAGCTATGTTAATCAACTGAGGGTTATTCGGACCCTAATGTGAAACCGAAAGGTGTAATTGATGGATTACTATTTAATAGTAGGGGTATATTTAATATTTTTTGTGATGAGGTGACGAAGTAGTGAAACTGTCGCGTTTTTATGGAATAGAACGTTAAATTTGTTAGGTGTAATATAGGTAAATCTGTATTATGAAACTGACCTTAAATATGGGACCATAACTTTAAAAGAAGTAAGTAAAATGGATAGAACAACTAATAACTTCCAAGAAAAACCTCTAAACAATTTAAAAAAAAAGATGTTAAATATTCCGTACCAAAACCGACACAGGTAGTTGGGGTGAATATCCTAAGGTGCTCGAGTGAATCACGGCTAAGGAACTAGGCAAAATAGACCTGTAACTTAGGGAAAAAGGTTGCCCTAATTTTTAGGGCCGCAGTAAAAAGGTCCAGGCGACTGTTTATTAAAAACACAGCACTGTGCAAACACGAAAGTGGACGTATACGGTGTGACGCCTGCCCGGTGCCGGAAGGTTAATTAATAGAGTGATAAAGCTCTTGATCGAAGCCCCGGTAAACGGCGGCCGTAACTATAACGGTCCTAAGGTAGCGAAATTCCTTGTCGGGTAAGTTCCGACCTGCACGAATGGCGTAATGATGGCCAGACTGTCTCTACCCGAGACTCAGTGAAATTGAATTCGCCGTGAAGATGCGGTGTACCCGTGGCAAGACGGAAAGACCCCGTGAACCTTTACTATAGCTTGATACTGAATATCAAACTTTAATGTGTAGGATAGGTGGGAGGCGTTGAAGTGTAGACGCCAGTCTACATGAAGCCAACCTTGAAATACCACCCTTTAATGTTTTATGTTCTAACTTAAGTCCGTAATCCGGACTAAGGACAGTGTCTGGTGGGTAGATAACCTTTGTGCTCCTCCGTTACTTTTTAGGAGGAGACCGCCCCAGTCAAACTACCCACCAGACACTGTCCTTAGTCCGGATTACGGACTTAAGTTAGAACATAAAACATAGATCGGAAGAG
>NZ_NJPO01000026.1 GCF_002855795.1 Candidatus Palibaumannia cicadellinicola | reverse complement strand
CCTACCCTACCCCTACCCTACCCTACCCTCACCTCATCACCATTATTATTTTTTTAAAAAAGGTATTTTAATCTAAAAACAGAAATGTTCCAGCCGCACCTTCCGGTACGGCTACCTTGTTACGACTTAGCCCCAGTTATTAGACTTACCTTAGGCAGCTCCTTTTACGGACACCAACTTTAGGTACTTCCAACTTCCATGGCTTGACGGGCGGTGTGTACAAGGCCCGGGAACATATTCACCGTGCCATGGCTGATGCACGATTACTATCGATTCCAGCTTCATAGAGTCGAGTTTCAGACTCCAATCCGAACTGAGATCGGCTTTCTAGATTTGCTCCTGGTCACCCAGTCGCTCCCTTTTGTACCGATCATTGTAGCACGTGTGTGGCCCAAGACGTAAGGGCCGTGATGATTTGACGTCGTCCCCGCCTTCCTCTCGGCTTACGCCGGCAGTCTTATTAGAGTCCCCGACACTACTCGATGGCAACTAATAATAAGGGTTGCGCTCGTTTAAGGACTTAACCTTACACCTCACGGCACGAGCTGACGACAACCATGCAGCACCTTGTACTCCGTCGCTAGACTAAATTGTTTCCAATTTATTCGTAGTACATTTAAGTCTTGGTAAGGTTCCTCGCGTATCATCGAATTAAACCACATGCTCCACCGATTGTGCGAGCCCCCGTCAATTCCTTTGAGTTTCAACCTTGCGGTCGTACTCCTCAGGTGGATCACTTAACACTTTCGCTTCACCACTGAATTACAACGTACAAAAGTACAAAACCCAATAGTTAGTGATCATCGTTTACAGCATGGACTACCAGGGTATCTAATCCTGTTTGCTCCCCATGCTGTAAACGATGATCACTAACTATTGGGTTTTGTACTTTTGTACGTTGTAATTCAGTGGTGAAGCGAAAGTGTTAAGTGATCCACCTGAGGAGTACGACCGCAAGGTTGAAACTCAAAGGAATTGACGGGGGCTCGCACAATCGGTGGAGCATGTGGTTTAATTCGATGATACGCGAGGAACCTTACCAAGACTTAAATGTACTACGAATTAAACCACATGCTCCACCGATTGTGCGAGCCCCCGTCAATTCCTTTGAGTTTCAACCTTGCGGTCGTACTCCTCAGGTGGATCACTTAACACTTTCGCTTCACCACTGAATTACAACGTACAAAAGTACAAAACCCAATAGTTAGTGATCATCGTTT
>NZ_NJPO01000025.1 GCF_002855795.1 Candidatus Palibaumannia cicadellinicola | reverse complement strand
GATTGAACGCTGGCGGCAGGCCTAACACATGCAAGTCGAGCGGTAGCACAAGAGAGCTTGCTCTCCGGGTGACGAGCGGCGGACGGGTGAGTAATGTCTGGGAAACTGCCTGATGGAGGGGGATAACTACTGGAAACGGTAGCTAATACCGCATAACGTCGCAAGACCAAAGTGGGGGACCTTCGGGCCTCACGCCATCAGATGTGCCCAGATGGGATTAGCTAGTAGGTGGGGTAATGGCTCACCTAGGCGACGATCCCTAGCTGGTCTGAGAGGATGACCAGCCACACTGGAACTGAGACACGGTCCAGACTCCTACGGGAGGCAGCAGTGGGGAATATTGCACAATGGGCGCAAGCCTGATGCAGCCATGCCGCGTGTGTGAAGAAGGCCTTCGGGTTGTAAAGCACTTTCAGCGAGGAGGAAGGCAGTAAGGTTAATAACCTTGCTGATTGACGTTACTCGCAGAAGAAGCACCGGCTAACTCCGTGCCAGCAGCCGCGGTAATACGGAGGGTGCAAGCGTTAATCGGAATGACTGGGCGTAAAGCGCACGCAGGCAGTTTGTTAAGTTGGATGTGAAATCCCCGGGCTTAACCTGGGAACTGCATTCAAAACTGGCAAGCTAGAGTCTCGTAGAGGGGGGTGGAATTCCAGGTGTAGCGGTGAAATGCGTAGAGATCTGGAGGAATACCGGTGGCGAAGGCGGCCCCCTGGACGAAGACTGACGCTCAGGTGCGAAAGCGTGGGGAGCAAACAGGATTAGATACCCTGGTAGTCCACGCTGTAAACGATGTCGATTTGGAGGTTGTTCCCTTGAGGCGTGGCTTCCGGAGCTAACGCGTTAAATCGACCGCCTGGGGAGTACGGCCGCAAGGTTAAAACTCAAATGAATTGACGGGGGCCCGCACAAGCGGTGGAGCATGTGGTTTAATTCGATGCAACGCGAAGAACCTTACCTACTCTTGACATCCAGAGAACTTGGCAGAGATGCCTTGGTGCCTTCGGGAACTCTGAGACAGGTGCTGCATGGCTGTCGTCAGCTCGTGTTGTGAAATGTTGGGTTAAGTCCCGCAACGAGCGCGCACCTTGCGGTCGTACTCCCCAGGCGGTCGATTTAATGCGTTAGCTTCGAAGGCTATAGCTCAAGGCTACAACCTTCAAATCGACATCGTTTACAGCATGGACAACCAGGGTATCTAATCCTGTTTGCTCCCCATGCTTTCGTATTTGAGCGTAAGTTTTCGTCCAGGGGGGCGCCTTCGCCACTGGTATTCTTCCAAATCTCTACGCATTTCACCGCTACACTTGGAATTCTCCCCCCCTCTACGAGACTCTAGCATATCAGTTTCAAATGCAATTCCTAGGTTAAGCCCAGGGCTTTCACATCTGACTTAATAAACCGCCTGCATACGCTTTACGCCCAGTAATTCCGATTAACGCTTGCAGATCCGTCTTACCGCGGCTGCTGGCACGGAGTTAGCCGGTGCTTCTTTTGCGGGTAACGTCAATTGATATTAATTATTAATTAATATCACTTTCTTTCCCGCTGAAAGTGCTTTACAACCCTAAGGCCTTCTTCACACACGCGGTATAGCTGCATCAGGGTTTACCCCATTGTGCAATATTCCCCACTGCTGCCTCCCGTAGGAGTCTGGACCGTATCTCAGTTCCAGTGTGGCTGGTCATCCTCTCAGACCAACTAGAGATCGTAGCCTAGGTGAGCTATTATCTC
>NZ_NJPO01000024.1 GCF_002855795.1 Candidatus Palibaumannia cicadellinicola | reverse complement strand
GTGTACCTTAGTAGGCGGTACGCACTATTACTGGTAGATTATTTATCTACATTGACACTACGCGTCAATGTGCATGAGTCTATAAATAAACGCTTTTAGCTTTACGTACTAGTAACAAACCACATTCTATATGGTTGGTATAAGGAAATTGATCGAACAACGCCAGCTGTTCTATTGTATGTGTTGCAGCCAGTGTCAACAGATTTTGACACAAAGATTCAAGATTACAAGAAATATAAATAATACGCTGATAAGCTTGCATCATCTTCGTTGTAGTATCATCTAGGCCACTGCGCGGTGGATTCACGAAAATAGTTTTCCATTCATAACTATGCAGATGGATATTATTCATACGTTTGAACTTACGTATTCCTTGTATCGCTTGGGTACACTCTGTTGCCGACATACGAATAATTTGTACATTATCTATCTTATTAGCAATCAGATTATGCTGTGCCGCCTCTACTGACTGTTTAACGATTTCTGTAGCCAATATACGCGCGAAATTACGAGCTAGTACTAACGAGAAGTTGCCATTACCGCAGTACAGCTCTAGTAAATCTTCCTGTGAATCTTGAGTAGTTTCTAAAGCCCACTCTAGCATCTTAATATTTATTCCGACATTAGGTTGAGTGAAGCTATTATCAATTTGTCGGTAATGCAGCATGCGTCCTGATACCGGCAAACATTCTTCAACATAATCGTAATCTATGCAAATTTTCTGTTTAGCGGCGCGGCTAATTAAATTAACCCGATAACCTTTAGCACGTAAATCTTCACGTAGCTTAACTGCATGCTTGCGCCATTCTTTTTCGTCTGGTGGTTGGTGATAAATCAGTGTTATTACAGCTTCACCGCTTAGCGTAGTTAGATAATTGAGCTGAAATAATTTGGTACGTAAAACTCGTGACGGGCGTATAGCCATAATCATAGCCCTCATAAGTTCGTTCATTAGTAAACTACCTGCCATAAAATGATCAACTATGATTCGTTTTTTAGTTTGCGGATCGAACATAATATGATAAAGATTGTCGTCATCATGCCAAACGCGAAATTCTGCGCGCATGCGGTAATGTATTGGTTGGGAACGAAATATTCTTATATTAGGAGCATTAAACGGAGCCATTCTTTGTTGCAAGCGTTTTACTTTTTCTTTTAGTTGCAGTTCATAATCTCTTATGGGTAAAGTGTCTAGCATCATTATCTTTTACCTTTTTTTTTATATTTAATTATGTGGTTGTAATACTGGGATATACTTCTATAGTATGAAAAAGATTTGCTAATCTCTTGTTATTTGATACATAATTTCATTATTATATGGTTACTTGTTAAGTAACATTTGCTGAATTATCGTTTATATGTTTTTTCATTATGCCAAATGATTTTGGTAATACTTTTACCTTTCAGAGCCTGATTATGACGCTTCAGGATTATTGGTCACGTCAAGGTTGCACTATCGTTCAACCACTAGATGTTGAAGTCGGCGCTGGTACCTCACATCCTATGACCTGCCTACGAGCTATAGGTCCAGAGCCGGTTGCTGTCGCCTATGTTCAACCGTCTCGTCGTCCCACCGATGGACGTTATGGAGCTAATCCTAACCGTTTACAGCATTATTTTCAGTTTCAAGTTATGATCAAACCATCACCCCAAAATTTTCAAGAAATATATATAGATTCTCTGACAAAAATAGGACTAGATCTAAATCTTAATGATATCCGCTTTGTTGAAGACAACTGGGAAAATCAGACGCTAGGCGCCTGGGGATTAGGTTGGGAAGTATGGCTCAACGGTATGGAAATAACTCAATTGACTTATTTTCAACAAGTAGGTGGTATTGAGTGCCAACCAGTGACAGGCGAGATCACTTACGGCCTCGAGCGAATAGCTATGTCTTTACAAAGTGTTGAAAGCGTTTATGACTTGATTTGGAATAAAGGTACGTTTGGTTATATAACTTATGGTGACATGTTTTATCAAAATGAAGTTGAGCAGTCAACTTATAACTTTGAATACACCGATGTTAATTTGTTATTTAGTTCTTTTGAACAGTATGAAAAAGAAGCTATCAATCTTCTTACACTAGATAAACCACTTCCGTTGCCTGCTTATGAATGTATCCTCAAAGCTGCGCATAACTTTAATATGCTCGATGCTCGTAAGGCGATTTCGGTGACCGAACGACAGTGCTATATCTTTCGTCTCCGAAATCTTACTAAAACGGTAGCAAAAACTTACTATGCTTCGCGTAAGGAGCTCGGGTTTCCAATGTGTAAGCAAAACGAGAAGTTAGAGGTATAAATGAAGCCACAAAATTTTCTCGTGGAAATTGGCACAGAAGAGTTACCAGCTAAAGAATTGCGATCATTAGCAAAAATATTTTTAACTAATGTGAAAATCGCACTAAATAATGCTTATATTATTTATGATCAAGTTGATTGGTTCGCAACTCCCCGCCGTCTGGCACTAAAAGTAACTCATATAAACTACGCTCATAATGACAGTTATATTGAAAAAAAAGGGCCAGCTATTACTCAAGCTTTTGATGCAGAGGGTAAACCAACCAAAGCAGCGATATGCTGGGCACACTGTTGCGGCATAACAGTCAATCAAGCAGAACGGTTTTCTACCGAGAAAGGAGAGTGGCTAATTTACAGAAAATTAGTTATGTCACAGCCTTTGTCATCGCTGTTATGCGACATAATTCGTAACGTATTAGTTCAATTATCATTATCTTTTCCCAAAATCATGCGCTGGGGAGATCAACCCTATGAATTCCTCCGTCCTGTACGTACTATAACCTTATTGTTAGATGATAAGGTAATTCCAGGTAACATCTTAGGCATTAACTCTGATCGTATCATTCGCGGGCATCGCTTCATGGGTGAGACAGAAATAAACTTATTGCACGCAGACTGCTATCCTCAGGTACTTCTAGAACGTGGACGTGTAATAGCCGACTATGAGCTACGTAAGAAAATAATCCGTCGCGATGCAGAAGCGGCTGCTAGCAAAGTAGGAGGTATCGTAGATATAAATAATTCTTTATTAGAAGAAGTAACATCATTAGTAGAATGGCCTATTGTACTAATTGCGAGTTTTGAAGATAAATTCTTGAGAGTACCTACTGAAGCACTGGTGTACACGATGAAAAGTCACCAGAAATATTTTCCTGTCTATGATACGAAAAAACAACTATTACCATATTTTATTTTTGTCGCGAATATAGAGTCAAACAATATACACACAATTGTTGCTGGGAACGAAAAAGTAGTTCATTCCCGTCTAGTAGATGCAGAGTTTTTTTTTAATACCGATCGTCAGCGGCGACTAGAAGATAACTTATCTCTTCTAGATACGGTGATGTTTCAGATGAAACTAGGTACTCTACGTGAGAAAAGTACTCGTATTGCATTTTTGGCTAGCTGGATTGCAAAAATTATTTCTACTGATGTTAAGCAGGCATCACGTGCTGGTTTATTATCTAAATGTGACTTGATAACTAATATTGTGTGTGAATACCCTGAAATTCAAGGGATTATGGGCATGCATTATGCTCGCCTAGATGGTGAACCAGAGCCTGTTGCTCTAGCACAAAAAGAACAGTATCAACCACGTTTTTCTGGGGATCATTTACCTACAACATTAATTTCATGTGCAGTAGCCATTGCTGATAAAATAGATACCATTACTGGTCTCTTCGGCATTAATCAGTATCCGAAACATAATAAAGATCCATTAGCACTACGCCGTGCAGCACTTGGTGTACTACGTATTATTATAGAAAAACAATTACCTTTAGATTTACTATTGTTAATAAAAAAAGCTGTCCTGTTATATCAACATAAATTAACTAATCAAACAGTAGTAGATGATGTCATGAATTTTATGTTTAATCGTTTACGCTCCTGGTATAAAAAACATGGTTACAGCAGCGATACTATTCATGCAGTACTCACTCGTAGACCTACTAAACTAATAGATTTTGATGCTCGTGTGCGTGCTATTAGTCAATTCAGTAAGCATCCAGATGCACAGATACTAACTTCTATACATAAGCGTATTTTTAATATCCTCTCTAAAGATCAAAATATTATTTATGTGGACGTTAAAATAACTCTGTTAAAAGAGCAAGAAGAACTAAAGCTGATGAACGATATCATTATATTACGTAATAAACTCCAGCCGTTCTTTGATACATACCGATATTATGATGCGTTAGTAGAATTAGTGATTCTACGTGAAACGGTAGAAAAGTTTTTCAATAACGTCATAATTATGACTGAAAATACAGAAATACGTATTAATCGTTTAATGTTACTGCATCAGTTGCATCTGTTATTTTTAAATATTGCTGATTTTTCACTATTACAAGATTACACAAAGATCAAATACTAAGACAGGGGTGGAGAGACTTGAACTCCCAACTTCCGGTTTTGGAGACCGGTGCTCTACCTAATTGAACTACACCCCTAAAGAAACTCATAGAGTTAGTTATGGCGGTGCGGACGGGACTTGAACCCGCGACCCCCGGCGTGACAGGCCGGTATTCTTACCAACTGAACTACCGCACCTAAGTAAAGTAAAGTCAGAAGTAATTTCTATTACTTAATAATAAGTAATTAAGTAATAAGGAGATGCCTGGCAATTTCCTACTCTCACATGGGGAAACCCCACACTACCATCGGCGCTACGGTATTTCACTTCTGAGTTCGGTATGGTATCAGGTGGGACCACCGCGCTATTACTACCAGGCACATTTATTAGTCATTTTAGTTAAATATTAATTTTTAATCAAGTAATAAAATATTTTAGGTGTTGTAAGGTTAAGTCTCACGGGTCATTAGTATCAGTTAGCTCAACACTTCACAGTGCTTACACATCTGACCTATCAACGTTATAGTCTTTAACGTCCCTTTAGGAGGCTTAAGTTAAAGCCTCAGGGAAGACTCATCTTGAGGCAAGTTTCCCACTTAGATGCTTTCAGCGGTTATCTTTTCCGCACGTAGCTACCGG
>NZ_NJPO01000023.1 GCF_002855795.1 Candidatus Palibaumannia cicadellinicola | reverse complement strand
CAGGATGACTCGACCAGTGAGATATTACGCTTTCTTTAAATGATGGCTGCTTCTAAGCCAACATCCTGGTTGTTTATGACTTCCCACATCGTTTTCTAATTTATTAACTGATTTTGGGACCTTAGCTGGCGGTCTGGGTTGTTTCCCTTTTCACGATGGACGTTAGCACCCATCGTGTGTCTCCCATGATAACATTCTTTAGTATTCGTAGTTTGCATTGGTTTAGTAATCCAAGATGGACCCTTAGCAAAACAGTGCTCTACCCCCAAAGATGAATTCATAAGGCGCTACCTAAATAGCTTTGGGGGTAGAGCACTGTTTTGGCTAAGGGTCCATCTTGGATTACTAAACCAATGCAAACTACGAATACTAAAGAATGTTATCATGGGAGACACACGATGGGTGCTAACGTCCATCGTGAAAAGGGAAACAACCCAGACCGCCAGCTAAGGTCCCAAAATCATAATTAAGTGGAAAACGATGTGGGAAGTCATAAACAACCAGGATGTTGGCTTAGAAGCAGCCATCATTTAAAGAAAGCGTAATAGCTCACTGGTCGAGTCATCCTGCGCGGAAAATGTAACGGGGCTAAATTATGTACCGAAGCTGCGGCAACAATATTTCATATATTGTTGCCGCAGCTTCGGTACATAATTTAGCCCCGTTACATTTTCCGCGCAGGATGACTCGACCAGTGAGCTATTACGCTTTCTTTAAATGATGGCTGCTTCTAAGCCAACATCCTGGTTGTTTATGACTTCCCACATCGTTTTCCACTTAATTATGATTTTGGGACCTTAGCTAGATCTCTGGGTTGTTTCCCTTTTCACGATGGACGTTAGCACCCATCGTGTGTCTCCCATGATAACATTCTTTAGTATTCGTAGTTTGCATTGGTTTAGTAATCCAAGATGGACCCTTAGCCAAAACAGTGCTCTACCCCCAAAGATGAATTCATAAGGCGCTACCTAAATAGCTTTCGGG
>NZ_NJPO01000022.1 GCF_002855795.1 Candidatus Palibaumannia cicadellinicola | reverse complement strand
TTACGAAAATACTATTTATTTTATTGATTTCTACTCAGCTATTTATAGCTGAGCTAACTATAGCCAGTTACGGCGCTTAAAGTATAAGTAGGGAGCAACGCCAGCGATAATCATCAGTATAAGTGCTGCGGGATAGCCAAAAGACCACTTTAGTTCTGGCATAAAAGAAAAGTTCATTCCATAGCTGGATGCGACAAGTGTCGGTGGTAGGAAAACAACTGATACTACTGAGAATATCTTAATAATACGGTTTTGTTCGATATTTATAAATCCCATGGCAGCCTGCAGAAGAAAGTTGACCTTCTGGAACAATGATTCATTATGAGGCAGCAAAGACTCAATATCTCGTAGGATTTCCCTAGCTTTATTTAATTCATCTGAGGGTAATCTTGTTTTACGAACAAGAAAATTAAGCGCACGCTGTGTATCCATTAAACATAAGCGTACTTTCCAACCTACATCTTCTAATTCAGCGAGAGTAGCTAGTGCGTCATCATACTCATCGCCTTGCTGACCATCCATAATTACTCGGCTGAGTGCTTCTAAATCGCTATAAATATTCTCAATTTTATCTGCTAGCTGTTCTATTTTGGTCTCGAATAGATCTAATAATAATGCATAAGCATTACTATCGATAATAGTTTGGCTGCGGGAACGCATGCGATAAAGACGAAAAGCAGGTAACTCACGCTCACGTAGCGTATAGAGTCTATCTTCACGAATGGTAAAAGCTACGGTGGCATTACCAGCATGATCTTCTGCATCAGCATAGAAAAAAAAAGAGTGAATATGTAAACCTTCCTCATCCTCGAAAAAGCGAGCTGAGGCTTCTATATCCTCTAGTTCAATACAAGTAGCCAAATTCTGGCCTAATTCTTGCTGTATACGATGACGCTCATCATCACTAGGTTCTACCAAATCTATCCAAACTGATCTTACTAGGCTCCCCAGTTGATCAGTGTCAAAACGCGATAAACGGTTATTATTTAGTTTAAATGCGTTAAGCATACATACGCCTAGTTTATTTTAGCAGTAAAAAATGGGAAATATATTTGATCAGAGAAACTAGAGTAAAAAACTACCTATTAATTTGATATTCGTGCGACATTGAAAAGAACAACTTACTACTATTTAAGTAGCTAGTGAATAGGTTGCCTTAGTATTCTCTACTTAACTACCTGTGTCGGTTTACGGTACGATTACATGTAACCTGAAGCTTAGAGGCTTTTCTTGGAAGCAGATCATCAAT
>NZ_NJPO01000021.1 GCF_002855795.1 Candidatus Palibaumannia cicadellinicola | reverse complement strand
ATCTCCCTAATGGAGGGGAATAACTATTGGAAACGGTAGCTAATGCCACATAATGTCGTAAGACCAAAATGGGGGACTTAATTTTTTAAGCCTCATGCCATTAAATGAACCCAGATGTGATTAGCTAGTAGGTGAGATAATAGCTCACCTAGGCTACGATCTCTAGTTGGTCTGAGAGGATGACCAGCCACACTGGAACTGAGATACGGTCCAGACTCCTACGGGAGGCAGCAGTGGGGAATATTGCACAATGGGGGAAACCCTGATGCAGCTATACCGCGTGTGTGAAGAAGGCCTTAGGGTTGTAAAGCACTTTCAGCGGGAAAGAAAGTGATATTAATTAATAATTAATATCAATTGACGTTACCCGCAAAAGAAGCACCGGCTAACTCCGTGCCAGCAGCCGCGGTAAGACGGAGGGTGCAAGCGTTAATCGGAATTACTGGGCGTAAAGCGTATGCAGGCGGTTTATTAAGTCAGATGTGAAAGCCCTGGGCTTAACCTAGGAATTGCATTTGAAACTGATAAGCTAGAGTCTCGTAGAGGGGGGGAGAATTCCAAGTGTAGCGGTGAAATGCGTAGAGATTTGGAAGAATACCAGTGGCGAAGGCGCCCCCCTGGACGAAAACTGACGCTCAAATACGAAAGCATGGGGAGCAAACAGGATTAGATACCCTGGTAGTCCATGCTGTAAACGATGTCGATTTGAAGGTTGTAGCCTTGAGCTATAGCCTTCGAAGCTAACGCATTAAATCGACCGCCTGGGGAGTACGACCGCAAGGTTAAAACTCAAATGAATTGACGGGGGCCCGCACAAGCGGTGGAGCATGTGGTTTAATTCGATACAACGCGAAAAACCTTACCTACTCTTGACATCCAGAGTATCAAACAGAAATGTTTGAGTGCCTTCGGGAACTCTGAGACAGGTGCTGCATGGCTGTCGTCAGCTCGTGTTGTGAAATGTTGGGTTAAGTCCCGCAACGAGCGCTAGA
>NZ_NJPO01000019.1 GCF_002855795.1 Candidatus Palibaumannia cicadellinicola | reverse complement strand
TAAAACCTAGTAAAGCGGCCTGCCGTACTACGCGATTTAGCGTGACAACCAACAAGCCTGTCAGGGACATAATAGCTGCCGGCCAAAAATTATACGGCGAAAATGCTAGGGTACCACACCCACCTGTAAGTAGCGGGATAGTCAGAATCCAGTAGCGTTTTAAAATAGAGGTGATAGTGATTTGGTACTTGGTTTGCACGAAGATGTCTATAACTATATCACCATAAGGTGATATAAAATTATCAGTTTATAGTATGTCCGTTACTATGCTAATCATTACGCATAATTTTAAGCAAGATAGGGATCTGAATAGCCAAGCTTCTGCATTATTTCTGTTTCTAGCTTTTCCATCTTCTTTGCTTCTTCTTCTCGGAAATGATTATACCCTAGTAAATGCAGTGATCCATGAATCACCATATGCGCCCAATAAGCTTCAGGTATTTTATTTTGCTCCTGCGCTTCTCGTTCCACTACTTGTCGGCAGATCACGATATCACCTAGTAGTAACAGCTCTACTTCTGGTAGAGCCTCGAAAGGAAAGGAAAGTACGTTGGTAGGGTAATTTTTACCTCGATAAGTCTTGTTCAAATGAGAGCTTTCTGCCTCGTCAACCAGTCTAATCGTTACTTCAGCTTGATCACGAAACAGTGGTAATACTCCTTGCAACCAACGCATGAAAGCTTTCTCCGGCGGCAAATTACACTTATCATAACAGGCCAGTTGTAAATCTAACATAATCCTGCTCATAGATGTAGATGTTATCTCCTTTACATAGCTTTTAGCTAACTAGCAGGGAACATCAGATCTGAAGACACCGCGCAGAGAGTTAGGATAAACATCAACAATTTCTACATCAACGAATTTTCCTATCATCTCAAGGTTACCTACAAAGTTTACTACACGGTTATTTTCGGTACGGCCTGATAGGTTCATTACATTTTTGCGTGAAGTACCTTCCACCAAAATACGCTGTACTGTGCCTTTCATAGCGCTGCTGAACTGCATCGCCTGCTGGCGAATACGCTCTTGCAAAAGATATAGCCGCTGCTTTTTTTCTTCCTTACTAACTGGGTCCACCATATTAGCGGCTGGGGTACCCGGACGGGCGGAGTAAATAAAGCTGAAGCTCATATCAAAATTTACTTCTGAGATAAGATTCATAGTCTGCTCGAAATCTTCCTGCGTTTCACCTGGAAAACCGACAATAAAATCTGAACTAATTTGAATGGACGGTCGCGCCTTATGCAGCTTACGAATAATCGATTTATACTCTAGTGCGGTATGGGCGCGTTTCATCATGGTTAAAATACGATCTGAACCACTTTGCACTGGAAGATGAACGAAGCTTACTAGTTCCGGAGTATCTCGGTAGACATCGATAAGATCATCGGTAAATTCAATCGGATGGCTGGTCGTAAAACGGATGCGATCTATCCCCCTAATGGCCGCTACCAGCCGTAGTAATTCAGCAAAAGTGCAGATTGCGCCGCTGTCGCGTGTACCACAATAGGCATTGACATTCTGCCCGAGTAAATGAATTTCACGAACATTCTGATCTGCCAGTTTAGTTATTTCTAACAGAATATCTTGGCACGGCCTACTAACTTCTTCGCCGCGAGTATAAGGTACCACACAGAAGCTGCAGTATTTATTACAGCCTTCCATAATAGAGACAAATGCTGTGGGGCCTTTTGCGCGTGGTTCAGGCAGACGGTCAAACTTTTCTATTTCAGGGAAACTAATATCCACAACTGGACTACGAGTATTACGCACATAGTTAATCATGTCCGGCAGTCGGTGCAAAGTCTGCGGCCCAAAGATAATATCTACATAATTAGCGCGGTCGCGTATGCGAGATCCTTCCTGCGAAGCTACGCAACCGCCTACTCCGATAATTAAATATGGATTAGTTTCCTTCAGTATTCTCCAGCGGCCCAATTGGTGGAAAACTTTTTCCTGGGCTTTTTCCCTGATCGAACAGGTATTAAGTAACAAAACATCAGCTTCTTCGGCGAGATCGGTCAAATGATACTTATGAGTACTATCTAATAAGTCAGCTATCTTTGATGAATCATACTCATTCATCTGACAGCCACAAGTTTTAATATGTAGTTTTTGTTTCATTAGCTTACTCTTACTCGGTATAGTAAAACCAGCTGAAAGCTCGTGCAGGGTGAGTTTTGAGATATAGTCATAAGTATACCACGTATAATAGGGGTTCAAATGGCAATATTTAAAAAAGAGTACCATGATGTAGTCGTTGTAGGCGGGGGAATGGTCGGGGCTACTTTGGCAATCACTTTAGCAAAAGCTGGTTTTAGTGTTATGGTTATAGACTCTCTCCCTTTAGCTAAAGCGAAAAACGAAGCTGAGCCAGATATTCGAGTATCGGCTATTAATTGTACCTCAGTGGAATTATTACGCGGTCTACAAGTATGGCAAAACATAGGCGATAATTTTTGTGTTCCCTATCGCCGGTTATCTATATGGGAATGTCAGTCGTCAGAAGTAGTATTTGATGCAGCATCTCTTAATTTGCCTGAGCTTGGTTTTATGGTGGAAAATAGGCGGCTACAGCAAGCATTGTGGCAGAGATTATCCTGCTGTGACAAGCTTAAGCTGCGCTGTCCGGCAGTACTTCAGGAAATGCAGTATGACTGTGACGGCCACAGCTGGCGGTTAATGCTAGATGACGGCAGCGAAGTTACCAACCGTTTGCTGGTGGGGGCCGATGGTGCCAATTCGCAGGTCAGGCAGCAAGCAGGCATCGCAATCAGCGGCTGGCAATATCGACAGTCTTGCATGCTGCTAAACGTCGAGATAAAAGTGAAAGACGACCAACATAACTCTACCTGGCAGATGTTAACCCCAACTGGGCCACGAGCGTTTTTGCCGTTGTATGATCAGTGGGCATCCCTAGTATGGTATGATAGTGCATTACGTATCCAGCAGCTACAACAATTAACATTACCGTCATTAACATGTGAGGTTCTGACCGCTTTTCCGGCGCGTCTGGGTACTATAAAGCTGCACAACGCAGCTTCATTTCCATTAACGCGTAGTCACGCGCACTATTACGTTAAACCTGGCTTAGCGCTGATCGGCGATGCTGCACATACTATTCACCCCTTGGGGGGACAAGGAGTGAATCTGGGCTTACGTGATGCTCGAGCGCTAGCAGAGGTTTTAATCAGCGCCAGAGAATATGGTGAGTGTTGGGATAGTCTGCAGGTACTCAGGCGTTATCAGCATCAACGCCGCGGCAACAATTTACTGATGCAAACAGTGATGGATATTTTTTATACGACCTTTAGTAATGACCTACCACCGTTGAAGCTAGCGCGCAATATTGGTCTGATGTTAGCGCAGCGCGCAGGTAGTATGAAACTATGGGTACTGAAATACGTTTTAGGTATGTGAAGTATCCTGTTTGACTACTGCCCCTAGAACTTGAAGTAGTTCAGCCTCTTCCATAATCGGAATGTTTAGTTGCTGTGCTTTAGTCAGCTTGAAGCCAGGAGCTTTGCCAGCAATCAACACGTCGGTTTGAGCAGATACGCTCCCACTAATCCTGGCACCTAGTGCTACTAGCTTACCCTTAATTTCTTCCCGTGATAAGGTAGTGAGAGAACCGGTCAGCACAATAGTTTTTCTATCAAATCTATCACATAGATTGGCATGAATAGTTCGTGGATACGGCCATTTGATGCCAATATCTGGGCTTAATAACTCATTGATCACCGCGATATTATGTTTTTGATGAAAAAATTTTCGCACATGAGTAGCAACAATTATTCCGATATCCTGAATAGCAGTTAGTGATGGCATATCTGCCATCATTAGCGCCACCATATTTTGGTAATACATTGCCAAATTAGCTGCTTTTGCCTCTCCTACTTCGCGAATGCCAAGCGCATAAATAAAACGGGCGAAAGTAGTTTGTTTAGCACGTTCTAGTGCATCGAGCAATTTTTCCGCTGTCTTTTGTCCCATACGATCTAAACTGGTCACTCTCTCTTTGTTTAGCCGGAATAAATCAGCCGGTGTTTGCACTAGTTTACAATCGACAAGTTGATCGATAATTTTACTTCCCATACCGTAGATATTCATAGCACGATGGGAAACAAAGTGTTTAAGCATCTCCTTACGTTGCGCATCGCAGACTAGACCCGCGATACAGCGAATAATCTTCTCCCCTTTTACTTGCTCAACTTCGGAGCCGCATACCGGACAATACCTAGGAAATTTCACTGGACGTGCGTCCGTAGACCGTTGTGCTGCCACTACGTTGATAATCTGCGGTATCACGTGACCGGCGCGACGAATCACTACCGTATCGCCGATCATCAATCCAAGGCGTTTAATTTCATCACAATTATGTAGGCTAGCGTTACTAACTCGAGCACCAGCAACTAAAACTGGCTCTAGCCGTGCTACTGGCGTCACTCTTCCAGTACGACCGACCTGGAACTCAACATTTGTCACCCGGGTCAGTTGCTCCTTCGTAGGTAATTTATAAGCAATGGCCCAGCGCGGCGCCCGAGCGATAAAGCCAAGCTGCTGCTGCTGTACTAAAGAATTTACCTTAATCACGATGCCGTCGATATTAAAACCTAGTACCGGCCTAGCCTTATGCACCTGGTGATAAAACCCGAAAACCTCATTGTGGCCTGCACAACGGCGGATACGATCACTAACCGGCAAGCCCCATACTTTAAACTGCTGTAAAAGTTCCCAATGACCTCCCGGTAGTTCTTTTCCCTCTCCCTCTAATAGTCCTACTCCATAACACAAAAAGTTGAGTGATCGTGTCGCGGTAATAGCAGGATCTATTTGTCGTAAAGAGCCAGCCGCTGCGTTACGTGGATTAGCGAACATTTTACCTTTTTCCCGTTTTGCTATCTCATTCAGACGTAGAAAACTGGCTTCGGACATAAAAACCTCACCACGAATCTCAATTCTACGTGGCAGATTACCATCATCTTTCAACCGCAACGGAATAGTACGTATAGTGCGCACATTAGTAGTTACGTCCTCACCTATAGTGCCATCTCCGCGAGTCGCAGCTCGTACTAGCTCACCATTGTGATACAGCAAACTGACAGCTAGTCCGTCTAGTTTTAGTTCACAGCAATAAGTAAGAGCATCGTTATGCTTGAGTTTGTCGCGCACCCGATGATCGAAAGCCAGGAAATCGGTATCTTCGAATATTTTATTGAGTGATAACATAGGCACCTCGTGACGTACTTGGTGGAAGCTGCTTTGTGCTTGTCCACCAACGCATTGTGTGGGAGAATCGGCTGTTAGGAGATCAGGCCGTTGCCTTTCTAGTTCGCGTAGTTGCGTCATAACCCAGTCATATTCGACATCAGACACTTCCGGGGCGTCTTCTAGATAATATAAGAAATCCCAATAACGTAGCTGTTCACGCAATTGCTGAATGTATTGTTCGATCTGTTTCATGGAGAATGGTCTTCTAGCAGTAAAAAAAGATATGAGCTAAGGAATTAAACTATTTGGCTAATTTGCCAACTTTGCCAACCGGTAGCGTATTAACCTCTAGCACATTACGGATACGTGCTAGATATACATTAAATTGGTGCTTAGTTAACATACCACGCTGATCATCTAATATAACTAATACAACGATGCAGCAATCATCGGCAATCTGCTGGGCAGATTATAACATCAGTTTGAAGTGATGACGGACATCACTGTAGGATGGTACCATCATGAACATAGAGACGCTAGGAGTGATAGTAGTGGTAAAAGCCAAGCTGCTATGTTATCCGTATTAAACCAACCAGTTTTGATTATATTTGCTAAACTAAATAGTACAGGATCGCCGTAGGTAGTACTAACTAAATTCTAATCTAGCCTGTAACACACTTTTTAAGTATTCATAGCATATAACAGTGTTGTTATAGGTAGCTATGTGACATTTGCTTGCTAAAGTTGCAAACTTTGCCCGCGCCGATAAGTACAAGTCGACAGTACAAAGTATTTATTCTTACTAGTAAATAGGAATATACCCAACATAGCAAATCTTCTGTGAAAAACTTATTTCTTAATAACATATCGATAGATGATTATTTTACTTTGAGCGATATACTGAAATAGTATACTGATACTGTAATTATTCCTCTAATAGGACTAAGACTGGCCATGAGCAAAATTTACGAAGACAATTCGCTGACGATCGGCTATACCCCTCTTGTCCGTTTAAACCGTATTGGCAATGGTCGTATTCTAGCAAAAGTGGAATCCCGTAACCCAAGTTGTAGCATTAAGTGCCGCATTGGCGCTAACATGATCTGGGATGCTGAGAAACGTGGTGTGCTCAAACCTGGTATAGAACTCGTGGAACCTACCAGCGGTAATACCGGCATTGCATTAGCCTATGTGGCGGCAGCACGTAAATATAAGCTTACTTTAACTATGCCAGAAACAATGAGCATTGAGCGGCGCAAGCTGCTAAAAGCACTAGGAGCGAACTTAGTGCTGACCAACGGACAAAAAGGGATGAAGGGCGCCATCGCTAAAGCAGAAGATATTGTTTTCACAGATCCCAAACGTTACCTGATGCTGCAGCAGTTTAGTAATCCAGCTAACCCTGAGATTCACGAGCATACCACTGGCCCTGAAATATGGCATGACACTGATGGAGAAGTAGATATTTTTATCGCTGGCGTTGGCACCGGCGGCACGATTACTGGTGTAGGCCGTTATCTTAAGCGCACCCAGAACAAGAATGTCATCGCTGTAGCAGTAGAACCTAGCGATTCGCCAGTTATTAGCCAGGCACTGGCTGGAGAAGAGATCACACCAGGACCACATAAAATTCAGGGTATTGGTGCCGGTTTCATTCCTGATAACTTAGATCTCAGTATCATTGATCGTGTAGAAAAAATTACTAATGAAAAAGCGATCCACACCGCCCCCCGTTTAATGGAAGAGGAAGGTATCCTAGCTGGGATTTCCTCTGGTGCTGCAGTTGCAGCTGCGCTTAAATTACAAGAAGAAAAACATTTAGCCAATAAAAATATCGTGGTTATCTTACCTTCTTCCGGTGAACGTTACCTTAGCACCGTTCTATTCGCAGATCTCTTTACTTCAACAGAATTGCAATGAAGCTACCATAGCTAGCTTAATGAAAAGCACCCGAATGGGTGCTTTTTTGTAGTTAATATGATGTGATCAATCACATTTATTTTTGAGTTAGTTATAAATAATGTTTTAAATTATTTATCATAGCGACTACAAGACTTGTTCTTAATTATAATTATATAGGCTAAAGTAAACTTTTTAGGCTAAACTTTAGCACCATGATACTAATATCATCTAATAAGTTGGGGAAATAAAATGTACCAACAAGAAGTTATGATTACCGCTCCCAACGGTTTACATACCAGGCCTGCCACCCAGTTTGTCAAGGAAGCTAAAGGCTTTAATTCTGAAATTACCGTAACCTCTAATGGTAAAAGCGTCAGTGCTAAAAGCCTGTTTAAACTTCAAACCCTAGGCCTCACGCAAGGCACAATCATCACGATTACCGCTAAAGGCGAAGACGAAAAAACAGCAGTAGAACATTTAGTTAAACTAATGGCAGAGCTTGTGTAAGACATACAAGGCACGTTATTTTTAGTTAACATGTGTAACTAATAAGGTAGGGTTATGATTTCAGGTATATTAGCATCACCAGGCATTGCCTTTGGTAAAGCGCTACTCTTAAAGGAAGATGATATTGTCATCAACAGGAAAAATATTACTACCCGCCAGGTTGAACAAGAAATAGAACGTTTTATCGCTGGACGCACTAAAGCGGCCGCACAGTTGGAAACGATTAAAAAGAAAGCTGGCGCAACCTTCGGTAAAGAAAAGGAAGCTATATTTGAAGGACATATTTCATTATTAGAAGACGAAGAATTTGAGCAGGACATCATAGCTCTTATCAAAGAAGATCTCATGAGCGCCGATGCAGCTGTTTACTCTGTTATTGAAACCCAAGCTCAGACGCTCGAAAAACTAGACGATGAATATCTTAAAGAACGTGTTACCGATGTGCGTGACGTTGGCAAACGTCTGCTACGTAATATTCTCAGCATGCCTATCATTGATTTGAGTGCCATTAACGAAGAAGTAGTGCTAGTAGCTGTAGATCTTACGCCATCGGAGACCGCGCAGCTCAATTTAGATAAAGTACTAGGTTTTGTTACTGATCTCGGGGGTCAGACGTCGCATACTTCTATTATGGCTCGCTCACTAGAATTGCCGGCAATAGTCGGCACCAGCAATGTGACCAAAATGGTCAACAACGGTGACTACTTGATTCTCGATGCCATTCACAACTATCTTTATATTAATCCAGAGCCGGGGAGAGTGGAAAAACTAAAAACGCGGCAAAGCCAGTATGTTGCTGAGAAAAATGAGCTAGCTAAGATCAAAGATCTCCCAGCAATTACCATAGACGGGCACCAAGTAGAACTTTGCGCTAACATTGGGACCATACGCGAAGTAGCTGGTGCGGAGCGTAATGGTGCAGAAGGTATCGGCCTTTATCGCACCGAGTTTTTATTTATGAACCGCGATTCTCTGCCAAGCGAAGAAGAGCAATTCCAGGTTTATAAAACAGTAGTAAAGTCGATGCCTACCGGTTCGGTTATCGCACGAACGCTGGATATCGGTGGCGACAAAGATCTGCCTTATATGCACCTACCGAAAGAAGACAATCCGTTCCTCGGTTGGCGAGCGATCCGTATTAGTCTCGATCGTAAGGAGATATTGCATGCTCAATTGCGCGCGATTCTTCGAGCGTCGGCATTTGGCAAGTTGCGTATCATGTATCCTATGATTATTTCAGTAGAAGAAGTGCGTACTCTAAAGCTTGAGTTAGATATGCTAAAGGAGCAATTGCATAAAGAGAATAAGAAGTTTGACGAGGATATCAAAGTTGGCGTTATGGTAGAAACCCCAGCAGCTGCTGTGATAGCTAGTCATCTATCCAAGGAAGTAGACTTTTTTAGTATTGGAACAAATGACTTAACGCAGTATACTCTTGCCGTAGATCGCGGTAACAAGTTAATTTCTCATCTTTATAATCCGATGTCTCCGGCTGTATTAACATTAATTAAAGAAGTTATCGACGCATCTCATGCAGAAGGAAAATGGACCGGTATGTGTGGCGAGCTAGCTGGAGATGAACGTGCTACATTACTGTTATTAGGAATGGGACTTGATGAATTCAGCATGAGTGCTATTTCACTTCCGCGTATAAAAAAAATTATACGTAACACAAGTTTTATGAAAGCAAAATTATTAGCAGAAGAAGCATTAGCTCAACCAACCGCCGAAGATGTTATTAATCTAGTCAATAAGTTTCTTAACTAAAAAATAGAAAGACACTGAGGGTAAGAGATGTTCTGAATATTGAAGTTATTTTATACAAACAAATAACATAATCAGCGATTACTGACTATGTATGAGATTGGTATTAGTTAATAAATATCTT
>NZ_NJPO01000018.1 GCF_002855795.1 Candidatus Palibaumannia cicadellinicola | reverse complement strand
CTAACTATTGGGTTTTGTACTTTTGTACGTTGTAATTCAGTGGTGAAGCGAAAGTGTTAAGTGATCCACCTGAGGAGTACGACCGCAAGGTTGAAACTCAAAGGAATTGACGGGGGCTCGCACAATCGGTGGAGCATGTGGTTTAATTCGATGATACGCGAGGAACCTTACCAAGAATTAAATGTACTACGAATAAATTGGAAACAATTTAGTCTAGCGACGGAGTACAAGGTGCTGCATGGTTGTCGTCAGCTCGTGCCGTGAGGTGTAAGGTTAAGTCCTTAAACGAGCGCAACCCTTATTATTAGTTGCCATCGAGTAGTGTCGGGGACTCTAATAAGACTGCCGGCGTAAGCCGAGAGGATGGCGGGGACAACGTCAAATCATCACGGCCCTTACGTCTTGGGCCACACACGTGCTACAATGATCGGTACAAAAGGGAGCGACTGGGTGACCAGGAGCAAATCTAGAAAGGCGATCTCAGTTCGGATTGGAGTCTGAAACTCGACTCTATGAAGCTGGAATCGATAGTAATCGTGCATCAGCCATGGCACGGTGAATATGTTCCCGGGCCTTGTACACACCGCCCAAGACGTAAGGGCCGTGATGATTTGACGTCGTCCCCGCCTTCCTCTCGGCTTACGCCGGCAGTCTTATTAGAGTCCCCGACACTACTCGATGGCAACTAATAATAAGGGTTGCGCTCGTTTAAGGACTTAACCTTGCACCTCACGGCACGAGCTGACGACAACCATGCAGCACCTTGTACTCCGTCGCTAGACTAAATTGTTTCCAATTTATTCGTAGTACATTTAAGTCTTGGTAAGGTTCCTCGCGTATCATCGAATTAAACCACATGCTCCACCGATTGTGCGAGCCCCCGTCAATTCATTTGAGTTTTAACCTTGCGGTCGTACTCCCCAGGCGGTCGATTTAATGCGTTAGCTTCGAAGGCTATAGCTCAAGGCTACAACCTTCAAATCGACATTGTTTACAGCATGGACTACCAGGGTA
>NZ_NJPO01000017.1 GCF_002855795.1 Candidatus Palibaumannia cicadellinicola | reverse complement strand
AGATCGGTAAGAGGTTAATATTCCTGTACTAGATGTAACTGCGAAGGGGGTACGAAGAAAGCTAAGTTCGCCAGGTGACGGTTATCCTGGTTTAAGCATTTAGGTGAAAAAGCAGGTAAATCCACTTTTTAAAACACTAAGATGTGATGACAAACCAATAATATTGGTAAAGGAATTGATGCTCTGCTTCCAAAAAGCCTCTAAGCTTCAGGTTACATGTAATCGTACCGTAAACCGACACAGGTAGTTAAGTAGAGAATACTAAGGCGTTTGAGAAAACTCGGGTAAAGGTCACTAGGCAATGGAAATCAATAAATAAGTGTGTATACACTTAATGCATACGTACACAAAATTCATCGACGGTAAAAAAATAAGCTATTTCACGAATCGCTGATTCTGCTGAATCAGAACCGTGTACTGCGTTTTCTATTAAGCTATCAGCGTAGTCTGCTCGTAAAGTGCCAACCAGAGCATCTGCTGGGTTAGTAGCTCCCATTATATCACGGTGGCAACGTATAACATTTTCACCTTCCAGTATTTGGACTACTATTGGACCTGAAATCATAAAATTCATTAGACATTCGAAGAAATGTTTGCTTTTATGCTCGGCATAAAAGCCTTCTGCCTGTTGGTAGGTAAGTTGTAACATTTTCATACCTACGATGTTAAAACCTGCGGTTTCAAAACGATTAATTATTGCCCCAACTACATGATTAGCAACAGCATTAGGTTTGATAATAGAAAGCGTGCGTTCTATAGTCATTGTTTTTATCCTGAATTCTTAATTATCTGTTTTGAGTAGAAAATTCCGTGCTATTGCACGCTGACGGACAATGGCACGCTGAGTTTTATTTATAGCATAATCTATCTCTTCCTTTGTAGTAAAACGTCCTAGGGAGAAGCGAATAGAACTATGGGATAGTTCATCGTTTAGACCTAGCGCTCGCAGCACGTAGGAAGATTCGAAATTAGAATCAGTACAAGCAGAACCTGATGAAACCGCTAGATCATTCAAAAGCATCATTAATGATTCACCGTCGACATGGTTGACGCTTATATTAAGTAATGTTGCAACACCATGCGCTAAATCTCCGTTGACTGTTACACCTTCGATCTGCTGTAAACCTTGCCATAAGCGGTCACGCAATACTCGCAGACGTAACATCTCATCAGCCATTTCTTTTTTCGCAATGCGATAAGCTTCCCCCATACCGACAATCTGATGTACTGGCAAAGTACCTGAACGTATTCCACGCTCATGGCCTCCACCATGAATTTGTGCGTTAATATGCACTTTTTTTTTACGACTAATATACAAGCAACCAATACCCTTAGGACCATATAGTTTATGACTGCTGAATGACATTAAATCTACTGGAAGCTCCGTCACATCTATAGATAATTTACCTATGCTCTGTGTAGCATCTACATGAAACAAAATATCATGACTTTGGCATAGTTGGCCAAATGCAGCGATATTATGAATAATACCTATTTCATTATTAACATGCATTAGGGAGACTAAAATTGTGTCTTCTCGTAAGGCGTCGCTAAGTTGTTGCAGCGAAATGAAGCCATTTTGATTAGGCACCAACCAAGTAATGCGGTATCCATGTTGTTCTAGATACTTGCAGGTATCTAGGACCGCCTTATGTTCGGTCAAACTGGTAATAATATGACGTCCTTTATTTTGGTTAGCTTGGGCAACTCCTTTAATGGCAAGATTATCTGACTCAGTGGCACCAGAAGTGAAAATAATTTCGCGAGAATCCGCTTTAATCATAGTAGCAATATGATTACGAGCTACATCAACTGCTTCTTCAGCCAACCAACCATAGCGATGAGAGCGAGAAGCAGGATTACCGAAAATACCATCGATAGTAAGATATTGTATCATCTTTTCCACCACCCGCTGGTCGACCGGAGTGGTAGCAGCATAGTCTAAATAGACTGGTAATTTCATTAGTTATTCACTCCTAGCACTGTAACTACTATTAATATTTTGTGATTTTTCTCGGTAATATTTACTCATGATGTAAAGGTATAGTTACCTACCAAAATAGT
>NZ_NJPO01000016.1 GCF_002855795.1 Candidatus Palibaumannia cicadellinicola | reverse complement strand
CGAATACTAAAGAATGTTATCATGGGAGACACACGATGGGTGCTAACGTCCATCGTGAAAAGGGAAACAACCCAGATCGCCAGCTAAGGTCCCAAAATCATAATTAAGTGGAAAACGATGTGGGAAGTCATAAACAACCAGGATGTTGGCTTAGAAGCAGCCATCATTTAAAGAAAGCGTAATAGCTCACTGGTCGAGTCATCCTGCGCGGAAAATGTAACGGGGCTAAATTATGTACCGAAGCTGCGGCAACAATATATGAAATATTGTTGCCGCAGCTTCGGTACATAATTTAGCCCCGTTACATTTTCCGCGCAGGATGACTCGACCAGTGAGCTATTACGCTTTCTTTAAATGATGGCTGCTTCTAAGCCAACATCCTGGTTGTTTATGACTTCCCACATCGTTTTCCACTTAATTATGATTTTGGGACCTTAGCTGGCGGTCTGGGTTGTTTCCCTTTTCACGATGGACGTTAGCACCCATCGTGTGTCTCCCATGATAACATTCTTTAGTATTCGTAGTTTGCATTGGTTTAGTAATCCAAGATGGACCCTTAGCCAAAACAGTGCTCTACCCCCAAAGATGAATTCATAAGGCGCTACCTAAATAGCTTTCGGGGTAGAGCACTGTTTTGGCTAAGGGTCCATCTTGGATTACTAAACCAATGCAAACTACGAATACTAAAGAATGTTATCATGGGAGACACACGATGGGTGCTAACGTCCATCGTGAAAAGGGAAACAACCCAGACCGCCAGCTAAGGTCCCAAAATCATAATTAAGTGGAAAACGATGTGGGAAGTCATAAACAACCAGGATGTTGGCTTAGAAGCAGCCATCATTTAAAGAAAGCGTAATAGCTCACTGGTCGAGTCATCCTGCGCGGAAAATGTAACGGGGCTAAATTATGTACCGAAGCTGCGGCAACAATATTTCATATATTGTTGGGTAGGGGAGCGTTCTGTAAGCCAATGAAGGTATATTGTAAAGTATACTGGAGGTATCAGAAGTGCGAATGCTGACATAAGTAACGAAAAAGCGGGCAAAAAAACCCGCTCGCCGAAAAACTAAGGTTTCCTGTTCAACGGTAATCGAAGCAGGGTAAGTCGGCTCCTAAGGCGAGGTCGAAAGGCGTAGTCGATGGGTAACAGGTTAATATTCCTGTACTAGATGTAACTGCGAAGGGGGTACGAAGAAAGCTAAGTTCGCCAGGTGACGGTTATCCTGGTTTAAGCATGTAGGTGAAAAAGCAGGTAAATCCACTTTTTAAAACACTAAGATGTGATGACAAACCAATAATATTGGTAAAGGAATTGATGCTCTGCTTCCAAGAAAAGCCTCTAAGCTTCAGGTTACATGTAATCGTACCGTAAACCGACACAGGTAGTTAAGTAGAGAATACTAAGGCGTTTCCCATCGACTACGCCTTTCGACCTCGCCTTAGGAGCCGACTTACCCTGCTTCGATTACCGTTGAACAGGAAACCTTAGTTTTTCGGCGAGCGGGTTTTTTTGCCCGCTTTTTCGTTAATGTCAGCATTCGCACTTCTGATACCTCCAGTATACTTTACAATATACCTTCATTGGCTTACAGAACGCTCCCCTACCCAACAATATATGAAATATTGTTGCCGCAGCTTCGGTACATAATTTAGCCCCGTTACATTTTTCGCGCAGGATGACTCGACCAGTGAGCTATTACGCTTTCTTTAAATGATGGCTGCTTCTAAGCCAACATCCTGGTTGTTTATGACTTCCCACATCGTTTTCCACTTAATTATGATAGA
>NZ_NJPO01000015.1 GCF_002855795.1 Candidatus Palibaumannia cicadellinicola | reverse complement strand
GTGCTCTTCCGATCTGTTAGCAAATCTCATAAAATACTTCATAGAGTCGAGTTGCAGACTCCAATCCGGACTACGAAGCATTTTATGAGATTTGCTAACTTTTGCAAGTTTGCTTCTCTTTGTATGCCCCATTGTAGCACGTGTGTAGCCCTACTCGTAAGGGCCATGATGACTTGACGTATCCTCACCTTCCTCCGGTTTATCACCGGCAGTCTACTTTGAGTTCCTGATTTAATCATTGGCAACAAAGTATAAGGGTTGCGCTCGTTGCGGGACTTAACCAACATTTCACAACACGAGCTGACGACAGCCATGCAGCACCTGTCTCAGAGTTCCCGAAGGCACTCAAACATTTCTGTTTGATACTCTGGATGTCAAGAGTAGGTAAGGTTTTTCGCGTCTCATCGAATTAAACCACATGCTCCACCGCTTGTGCGGGCCCCCGTCAATTCATTTGAGTTTTAACCTTGCGGTCGTACTCCCCAGGCGGTCGATTTAATGCGTTAGCTTCGAAGGCTATAGCTCAAGGCTACAACCTTCAAATCGACATCGTTTACAGCATGGACTACCAGGGTATCTAATCCTGTTTGCTCCCCATGCTTTCGTATTTGAGCGTCAGTTTTCGTCCAGGGGGGCGCCTTCGCCACTGGTATTCTTCCAATCTCTACGCATTTCACCGCTACACTTGGAATTCTCCCCCCCTCTACGAGACTCTAGCTTATCAGTTTCAAATGCAATTCCTAGGTTAAGCCCAGGGCATTCACATCTGACTTAATAAACCGCCTGCATACGCTTTACGCCCAGTAATTCCGATTAACGCTTGCACCCTCCGTCTTACCGCGGCTGCTGGCACGGAGTTAGCCGGTGCTTCTTTTGCGGGTAACGTCAATTGATATTAATTATTAATTAATATCACTTTCAGCGGGAAAGAAAGTGATATTAATTATTAATTAATATCACTTTCTTTCCCGCTGAAAGAAAGTGATATTAATTATTAATTAATATCACTTTCTTTCCCGCTGAAAGTGATATTAATTAATAATTAATATCAATTGACGTTACCCGCAAAAGAAGCACCGGCTAACTCCGTGCCAGCAGCCGCGGTAAGACGGAGGGTGCAAGCGTTAATCA
>NZ_NJPO01000014.1 GCF_002855795.1 Candidatus Palibaumannia cicadellinicola | reverse complement strand
TCAAGTCATCATGGCCCTTACGAGTAGCCTACACACGTGCTACAATGGGGCATACAAAGAGAAGCAAACTTGCAAAAGTTAGCAAATCTCATAAAATGCTTCGTAGTCCGGATTGGAGTCTGCAACTCGACTCTATGAAGTCGGAATCGCTAGTAATCGTGGATCAGAATGCCACGGTGAATACGTTCCCGGGCCTTGTACACACCGCCCGTCACACCATGGAAGTGTATTGCAAAAGAAGTTAGTAGCTTAACCTAATTATGTTAGGAGGGCGCTTACCACTTTGTGATTCATGACTGGGGTGAAGTCGTAACAAGGTAACCGTAGGGGAACCTGCGGTTGGATCACCTCCTTACTAAAAGTAAAATTACGATTTGTGACGTGTCCACACATATTATCTATAAAGATTATAACTATCATTTTATTAAATTTAAAAGTCCCCTTCGTCTAGTGGTCTAGGACGTTGCCCTTTCACGGCAGCAACAGGGGTTCAACTCCCCTAGGGGACGCTATTAATTTTATTAAACTAATAATGTTCTTTAACAATTTAAACAATCAATTTAGTAAAAAATATTACAACTTAAATCAAAAAGTTAAGTAATAGTAATCATTACTAACTTTAAATATTTTAGGGTTGTGAGGTTAAGTAACTAAGCGTACATGGTGAATGCCTAGATAGTCAGTGGCGATGAAGGACGTACTAATCTGCGAAAAGCGTCGGTAAACGGATAAGACGTGTTATTAACCGGCGATTTCCGAATGGGAAAACCCGATATAAAATATCTTTATATCATTATTAAGTAAATTCATAGCTTAATAAAGCTAACCAGGAGAACTGAAACATCTAAGTATCCTGAGGAAAAGAAATCAACCGAGATTCCCTTAGTAGTGGCGAGCGAACAGGGACCAGCCTATAAGCTATTTATCAGTTAATAAATTAGAAAAATATTCTGGAATAGAATAGCAATAAAAGGTGATAGCCCTCTATTCAAAAATTTATTTTCTGTGAGCTTAAAAAGTAGGACGGGACACGTGGTATCCTGTCTGAAGATGGGGGGACCATCCTCCAAGGCTAAATACTCCTGACAAGA
>NZ_NJPO01000013.1 GCF_002855795.1 Candidatus Palibaumannia cicadellinicola | reverse complement strand
TGCTAACGTCCATCGTGAAAAGGGAAACAACCCAGACCGCCAGCTAAGGTCCCAAAATCATAATTAAGTGGATATGGATGTGGTAACTCTGACGCAGTTCGGTATTGATTATGCAGTCGCGTCCCTTGGTACCACAACAACTACCGAACATATTCAGTTGCTGTATCGCACTACCCATCAAGTGATTTGTTGTTATGATGGCGATCGTGCAGGACAAGAAGCAGCCTGGAGAACACTAGAAAAGGCCCTTCCCTACCTGATCGATGGTAGGGAATTACGCTTTATGTTTTTGTCTGAGGGTGAAGACCCTGATACGCTAGTGCGTAAAATTGGTAAGAAAGCCTTCGAACAATGCATTGAACAGGCGCAGCCGTTATCGCAATTTTTGTTTGAAACATTAATGCAGCAGGTTGACCTTAGTCATCTAGACGGTCGTGCTAAACTTAGTGCACTGGCATTACCTCTGATCCGTAAAATACCAGGGAGTATCCTACGTATGTTTCTTCGACAGCAATTAGGTCAGAAACTTGGACTTATTGACGATAGCCAGCTAGACAAACTGCTTCCTCCTACTCAGAATCAGAAAGTAATGCAACAAACATATATTTGGCTACAGCCACGAATCAAATGCACTACTATGCGTATTCTGACCGGATTACTAATACAAAATCCATGGCTTTCCGCTTTAGTGCCGATAATTAAGGGGTTAGAGCAAGCTAAACAGCCCGGAGTAACACTATTTATTCACTTAGTGAAAATTTGCCAAAGACAGCCATGGTTAACTACTGGACAATTATTAGAACTGAATCGTAATAATAAATTTTATTTACAACTTGAAACTTTAGTAACCTGGAACCACATGATCATAGAAGATATGATCGAAAAAACTTTTGTTGATGCATTGACTAGTTTGTACAACTCAATACTTGAACAACGCCAAGAAGCGCTAATTGCTCTAGACCGAACGCATGGTCTTACTACTAAAGAGCGTAAAGAACTGTGGTCGCTTAATCAAGCATTAGCAAAAAAAAAATCAATCAAATAGCATGTTACTCTGATGTGTGGATACCTTGTTATGGAACAAAACCAGCATTCACAGCTAAAGTTACTTGTCACGCGTGGTAAGGAGCAAGGCTATTTGACTTTTGCTGAAGTCAACGACCACCTACCGGAAGATATTATTGACTCAGATCAGATAGAAGATATCATCCAGATGATTAATGATATGGGCATCAAAGTTATGGAAGAAGCACCAGATGCTGATGACCTTCTTTTAGCTGAAACGACCTCTGATACTGATGAAGATGCTGCAGAAGCAGCAGCCCAGGTACTGTCCAGTGTGGAGTCAGAAATTGGGCGTACTACCGATCCTGTGCGCATGTATATGCGTGAAATGGGTACTGTGGAGCTACTGACCCGCGAAGGCGAAATTGATATCGCTAAACGTATCGAAGATGGTATTAATCAGGTGCAGTGCTCTGTAGCTGAGTATCCTGAGGCTATCACTTATCTACTAAAACAGTACGACCGCGTCAAATCCGGTGAAGCTCGTTTATCAGATCTCATCACAGATTTCGTCGATGCTCATGTAGAAGAAGTAGACATGGCGTCAAACATTCGCCCTCGCCATATTAGTTCAGAACTGTCCTCAGAGATTAACGAGGACGAAGAAGAAGAGGACGTCGATGACGATCATAACGATCATACCAACGAAGATAGTTGCATTGATCCTGAACTTGCCCACCAGAAATTTATCGAGTTACAAGAACAATATCAAATAACCTGTAATATTATTAACCACAAGGGCCGCAATCATACCCAAGCATTAGAAGAAATTATTAAGCTATCTGACATCTTCAAACAGTTTCATTTAGTACCAAAACAGTTCGACTATTTAGTTAAGAACATGCGCGCTATGATGGATCGAGTACGTACTCAAGAACGTTTGATCATGAAGCTATGCGTAGAAATCAGCAAAATGCCGAAGAAAATCTTTGTTAAGCTCTTTGCCGGTAATGAAACCAGTGAAACCTGGTTTCAAATCGCTCTTACAATGAACAAACCATGGTCTGAAAAACTACATAAGGTAAATGAAGACGTACGTAGTAGCCTGACAAAACTACGTCAAATCGAAGAAGAAACTGGCCTGAGTATTGAACAGGTAAAGGAAATTAATCGTCGTATGTCAATCGGCGAAGCTAAAGCTCGTCGTGCCAAAAAAGAGATGGTTGAAGCAAACTTGCGGCTGGTTATTTCTATCGCAAAAAAATATACCAACCGCGGTCTACAGTTTCTTGATTTGATCCAGGAAGGCAATATTGGTCTAATGAAGGCGGTAGATAAATTTGAATACCGCCGTGGCTATAAGTTTTCTACCTATGCTACCTGGTGGATCCGCCAGGCTATCACTCGCTCTATTGCGGATCAGGCACGCACTATCCGTATTCCAGTACATATGATTGAGACTATTAACAAGCTCAATCGTATTTCCCGACAAATGTTACAAGAAATAGGACGAGAACCTACACCAGAAGAGCTAGCTGAACGTATGCTCATGCCAGAAGACAAAATTCGTAAGGTACTAAAGATAGCTAAAGAGCCTCTATCTATGGAAACGCCTATCGGCGACGATGAAGATTCACATCTAGGTGATTTTATTGAAGATACGACCCTAGAGCTTCCTCTAGAATCAGCTACTTCTGAAAGCCTCCGTTCTGCTACTCATGACGTGCTAGCTGGTCTGACAGCTCGTGAAGCGAAGGTACTACGTATGCGTTTCGGCATCGATATGAATACTGACCATACATTAGAAGAAGTAGGAAAACAATTTGACGTAACCCGTGAACGTATCCGACAAATTGAAGCCAAGGCATTGCGGAAATTACGGCATCCCAGCCGCTCTGAAGTACTCCGTAGCTTTTTAGATGATTAAAACTATACCTGCTCTGCTACTGCTAGATAAATCATCAATATGATAAAAAAACTATGGACCAGTTTAGCGGCACTCTTTATAATTCACTGCTGACTTGGCCCCTTAGCTCAGTGGTTAGAGCAGGCGACTCATAATCGTTTGATCGCTGGTTCAATTCCAGCAGGGGCCACCAAATAGATGCTAATTACATTTTAACCAAGCATATAGCATATCTTGCATACTCCATACACCTTACCACCTTTGCTTTTGCGTGATACTAGCACGCTTTAATCATTATGTTATTTATGCGTAAGTCAATTAAAGGTTAAAAATGATTCATACCGCAGAGATTAGGTGTTAACATCAGTATTAGTATACGAGCAAAGATAACTAGTTCATTATGCAACCATTAACTGAATATGTCACTGACGTACTAATCATCGGCAGTGGTGCAGCAGGTTTATCGCTGGCGCTTCGTCTCGCTGGACACTGCAAAGTTATGATCCTCAGCAAAGATTTATTAAATAATAGCTCCACTTGGTATGCTCAGGGCGGCATAGCCGCGGTGTTTGAGGATAACGACAGTATAAATTATCATGTAGAAGATACCTTGCGGGCCGGTGCTGGCCTCTGCGATCGCGAAGTGGTAGAATTTATCGTAGGTAATGCTCGCCATTGTGTTGAGTGGTTAGTCCAGCAAGGTGTACTGTTCGATGTAGAGAATCCCGCCTTGCCCAACACGCGTTATCATCTTACCAGAGAAGGAGGCCATAGTTATCGCCGTGTATTACATGCTGCCGATGCTACTGGCAAAGCCATAGAAACCATTCTTATTCATAAGGCTACGCTCCATCCCAATATTCATATCATAGAAGGCTGCAACGCTGTAGATCTCGTAACTTCTAATACTCTTGGTCTGTGCGGTACCCGCCGGGTGGTTGGTACTTATATCTGGAACCGATCGCTAGAAAAGATGGAACGGTGCTACGCTTGTGCCGCTGTTGTGCTAGCAACAGGCGGCGCTTCTAAAGTTTATCAATATACTACTAATCCGGATATATCATCTGGTGACGGTATTGCCATGGCCTGGCGTGCTGGGTGTAGAGTAGCAAATCTGGAATTTAATCAGTTTCACCCCACTTCATTATTCCATCCGCAGGCGCCCAATTTTCTGTTGACAGAAGCGCTACGTGGCGAAGGGGCTTACCTCTATCGGCCTGATGGCAGCCGTTTTATGCCTGATTTTGACTTACGCGCTGAATTAGCACCTAGAGATATCGTTACGCGCGCTATCGACCACGAAATGAGACGTTTAGGGGCAGAATGCATGTATTTAGATATCAGCTATCGGCCTAAACATTTTATTCGCAATCATTTTCCTACTATCTATGACAAGCTACGTACGCTAAATATAGATTTAACTAGCCAACCTATTCCTATCGTTCCCGCGGCGCACTATACCTGCGGGGGTGTCATGGTAGATAAACATGGTCGTACAGATCTAGACGGATTGTACGCTATTGGCGAAGTAAGCTATACTGGTCTACACGGCGCTAATAGACTGGCGTCTAACTCACTGCTAGAGTGCCTAGTCTATGGCTGGACTGCGTCTGTAGATATTTTACGCCGGTTACCAACTGTCGTTAAACAAGCACACGAATTGCCTTATTGGAATGACAGCTGTAGCTTTGTTAGCAACAGTAATGATAGTGAAAAGATAATCTTGCAGCAAAACGGGCAAGAACTGCGGCTATTGATGTGGGATGATGTTGGTATAGTGCGTACCACTAAACGGCTAGAGAGTGCACTGTATCGCATTAACTTCCTTACTAATCAAATGGATGAGTATTACTCTAATTTGAGCATATCCAATACTTCGCTAGAAGTCCGTAATCTGCTTCAAGTAGCTAGTCTGATTGTGAAAAGTGCACTACAACGCAAAGAGAGCCGTGGTTTACATTATACGCTAGATTATCCTACTATGCAGCCCAACCCCCAACCAACGATTCTACAACCAGGAAGGAGGGAAGGCTATCACTACGAAGAAGGATCAAATTAGTAGATATATTTACTACATTAAGTAATAAATACTTAGTGGTCAAAAACATTAGTGTTCTTTACGTACAGGAAGAGAAGAATGGCAAAAACAGATGAATTGGCTGCATATTTTGTCAGAGGAAAAAAAACAGCTTTATTTTCAGAAAATATTAGCTCTTATAGCTAGAGAACGAGCAGCAGGCGTTATCGTTTATCCGCAGCAGAAAGATGTATTTAACGCTTTTTACCTCACTGAACTAAACCTTATTAAAGTCGTGATCCTCGGTCAAGATCCCTATCTAGGACCTAAGCAGGCCCATGGTTTATCATTCTCTGTCCCGCCTGGTGTACCAGCCCCACCATCACTAATCAATATTTACAAAGAGCTTGCGAACGATATCCCTGGGTTTATTATACCACAACACGGTTGTTTGCAAAGTTGGGCAAAACAGGGAATAATGCTGCTCAATACGATCTGAGAGCATCACACCCATCTCCGTTGTCCGCGCATCGCAGCTTTATTAGATGCCATCACTTCTCAAAAGTTAATGCTCTGCTAAAACAACAAGGTAAAAGTCCCATCGACTGGGAGCCAAAACTACCAGAGTGGTAGCATATCTTTGGTTTGGTCAGATAGTCAAAAGACATCAAATTTTTGCTTTAGATACTGTTACCATAGCGGGGCGAATAAGACGCCCATTAAGAATATAGCCTTTTTGCATAACTATTATGACATGATTCGGTTCATGTTCTTCAGATTCCTGCATGGTGATAGCCTGATGTACATCCGGATTAAATGGAATGTTAGTTTCACTCACAACTTCTAGACCAAATTTACGTACTGCATCCAGCAGTGATTTTAATGTTAACTCAATACCTTCAATGGTAGAAGCAAGATCGCTATTAGATTTATCTGACATTTCTAATGCGCGCTCTAAATTATCAATTACCGGTAGTAATTCACTAGCCAAACGTTCTAGAGAAAATTTGTAGGCTTTTTCTACTTCAATCTGGCTGCGGCGGCGCATGTTCTCTATTTCTGCCTTAGCGCGTAGTAAACTATCTCGCTCGCGCTGCTGTATCTGTGCTAGTTCTACTTCTAGTTCTTTAATACGCTCATCTTTAGGAGCAACAACTTCTACTTCTACCGTTTCAGGCCCTACTTCAGCAGTTTCAGGTGTTACTTCAGTAGTTTCAGGTACGACTTCAGTCGTTTCAGGTACTACTTCAGCAGTTTCAGGTACTACTTCAGTCGTTTCAGGTACGACTTCAGCAGTTTCAGTTCTCCTGGTTAGCTTTATTAAGCTATGAATTTACTTAATAATGATATAAAGATATTTTATATCGGGTTTTCCCATTCGGAAATCGCCGGTTAATAACA
>NZ_NJPO01000012.1 GCF_002855795.1 Candidatus Palibaumannia cicadellinicola | reverse complement strand
ATATCAGCCGGACGAATATGACAATTAACGTTTTGAATAGCTTTGTATTTTACTCCAATTATACTTGTCATTATACTTACTAGTGAAAAACGAATCAGATATTGTTAATCATATTGGGAAAATATAGCCTCTACAAAATGTTCGGCGTTAAATGGTCGTAAATCATTAATACCTTCACCGATACCTATGTAGCGAATTGGAATACCGAAGCGGTCTGCGACAGAAAAAATTACCCCCCCTTTGGCTGTACCGTCTAGTTTTGTCAGGGTAATACCGGTTAGTCCAATAGTTTGATTGAATAAATCTGCCTGGTTAACAGCATTTTGGCCGGTACCAGCATCAATAGTTAGCATAATCTCATGGGGTGCCTCAACGTCAAATTTTTTTATCACCCTGACTATTTTATTTAGCTCTTCCATCAAAAATCGGTTATTTTGTAATCGTCCGGATGTATCTGCGATCAGAACGTCAATGCTGCGCGCTTTAGCCGCCTGAATAGCGTCAAAGATCACAGAGGCTGAATCAGCGCCGGTATGCTGTGCAACTACAGTGACGTTATTACGTTCGCCCCACACTTGTAACTGTTCTACTGCCGCAGCGCGAAAAGTATCGCCTGCCGCCAGCATGACATTTTTTTCTTCCGCCAGATATTGGCGCGCCATTTTGCCAATAGTAGTGGTTTTACCTACACCGTTCACACCAACCATAAGGATGACGAATGGCTTTTTGCCATCTATTACGAGTGGCTGATTGACTAATGAGAGGATCGCAGTCATCTCTTCGCGCAGTTTACTGTAAAGTGCATCAGCGTCTTTTAGCTGACTGCGATCGGCATGGGCAATAAGACTATCCATAATTTTTTTTGTTGTTTCTAAGCCAACATCTGCCATCAAAAGTTGTGTTTCCAGTTTTTCGAATAAATTATGATCTATTTGTTTGCCGCGGAACAATCCGATCAATCCAGATCCAAAATTGTTACGTGTTTTCACTAGACTACGTTTCAGCCTAGTTAATAATCCATCACGCGACTGATGCACCTGCTCGCCGGTGTCCGGCGATACGGTGTCGTCTGATTTGCGATCATTATTATCATCGTTACTACGAGAGCTAAAATAGGAAAATAAACCTCTTTTTTTTTTCTTTTGCCATGTGCGACTATGCTCTTTCATCGAATGATTCCCTGATATTAACACTGTTTATAGCTCGTCAACATTAAACATCAGTATGTGTAGAGAGCTGGATTATGTTATCCATCTCATTCTGTGCACTATCCTTTCTTATCCTTCCTTTCCTTCCTTACGCAAAAGATAACGATACGGTTGCTGCTTTGTGGCTTGTGCCAACAAAGTATGTTCCATAAACAGGCAAAAAGATGGAATATCGCGTATGGTAGATGGATCATCGGTAATAATCAGCAGCATTTTTCCTTCGGGCATGTTACGTAAAGTATTACGCAATATCATGATAGGCTCAGGACAACGTAGACCACGAGCATCTATAATTTGATTAGCAAAGTGAAAAGCTTTAGACATTAACATTAAGGATTTACTCTCCTTTTGTTTTTTGTGGTTTAAAAAAGCGTAGACTATTTAATTTATGATAGCACTTCT
>NZ_NJPO01000011.1 GCF_002855795.1 Candidatus Palibaumannia cicadellinicola | reverse complement strand
TGGGGAGGGGAGCGTTCTGTAAGCCAATGAAGGTATATTGTAAAGTATACTGGAGGTATCAGAAGTGCGAATGCTGACATAAGTAACGAAAAAGCGGGCAAAAAAACCCGCTCGCCGAAAAACTAAGGTTTCCTGTTCAACGGTAATCGAAGCAGGGTAAGTCGGCTCCTAAGGCGAGGTCGAAAGGCGTAGTCGATGGGTAACAGGTTAATATTCCTGTACTAGATGTAACTGCGAAGGGGGTACGAAGAAAGCTAAGTTCGCCAGGTGACGGTTATCCTGGTTTTTCACCTACATGCTTAAACCAGGATAACCGTCACCTGGCGAACTTAGCTTTCTTCGAGCCCCCTTCGCAGTTACATCTAGTACAGGAATATTAACCTGTTACCATCGACTACGCCTTTCGACCTCGCCTTAGGAGCCGACTTACCCTGCTTCGATTACCGTTGAACAGGAAACCTTAGTTTTTCGGCGAGCGGGTTTTTTTTTGCCCGCTTTTTCGTTACTTATGTCAGCATTCGCACTTCTGATACCTCCAGTATACTTTACAATATACCTTCATTGGCTTACAGAACGCTCCCCTACCCAACAATATATGAAATATTGTTGCCGCAGCTTCGGTACATGATCTAGGCCCGTTACATTTTCCGCGCAGGATGACTCGACCAGTGAGCTATTACGCTTTCTTTAAATGATGGCTGCTTCTAAGCCAACATCCTGGTTGTTTATGACTTCCCACATCGTTTTCCACTTAATTATGATTTTGGGACCTTAGCTGGCGGTCTGGGTTGTTTCCCTTTTCACGATGGACGTTAGCACCCATCGTGTGTCTCCCATGATAACATTCTTTAGTATTCGTAGTTTGCATTGGTTTAGTAATCCAAGATGGACCCTTAGCCAAAACAGTGCTCTACCCCCAAAGATGAATTCATAAGGCGCTACCTAAATAGCTTCGGGGGTAGAGCACTGTTTTGGCTAAGGGTCCATCTTGGATTACTAAACCAATGCAAACTACGAATACTAAAGAATGTTATCATGGGAGACACACGATGGGTGCTAACGTCCATCGTGAAAAGGGAAACAACCCGACCA
>NZ_NJPO01000010.1 GCF_002855795.1 Candidatus Palibaumannia cicadellinicola | reverse complement strand
TCCGATCTGGGGGCGGTGTGTACAAGGCCCGGGAACATATTCACCGTGCCATGGCTGATGCACGATTACTATCGATTCCAGCTTCATAGAGTCGAGTTTCAGACTCCAATCCAAACTGAGATCGGCTTTCTAGATTTGCTCCTGGTCACCCAGTCGCTCCCTTTTGTACCGATCATTGTAGCACGTGTGTGGCCCAAGACGTAAGGGCCGTGATGATTTGACGACGTCCCCGCCTTCCTCTCGGCTTACGCCGGCAGTCTTATTAGAGTCCCCGACACTACTCGATGGCAACTAATAATAAGGGTTGCGCTCGTTTAAGGACTTAACCTTACACCTCACGGCACGAGCTGACGACGATCTAGCAGCACCTTGTACTCCGTCGCTAGACTAAATTGTTTCCAATTTATTCGTAGTACATTTAAGTCTTGGTAAGGTTCCTCGCGTATCATCGAATTAAACCACATGCTCCACCGATTGTGCGAGCCCCCGTCAATTCCTTTGAGTTTCAACCTTGCGGTCGTACTCCTCAGGTGGATCACTTAACACTTTCGCTTCACCACTGAATTACAACGTACAAAAGTACAAAACCCAATAGTTAGTGATCATCGTTTACAGCATGGACTACCAGGGTATCTAATCCTGTTTGCTCCCCATGCTTTCGTGCCCTCAGCGTCAGTATAGGCTTAGTAACTTGCTTTCGCTATTGGTGTTCTGTGTGATATCTACGCATTTCACCACTGAATTACAACGTACAAAAGTACAAAACCCAATAGTTAGTGATCATCGTTTACAGCATGGACTACCAGGGTATCTAATCCTGTTTGCTCCCCATGCTGTAAACGATGATCACTAACTATTGGGTTTTGTACTTTTGTACGTTGTAATTCAGTGGTGAAGCGAAAGTGTTAAGTGATCCACCTGAGGAGTACGACCGCAAGGTTGAAACTCAAAGGAATTGACGGGGGCAG
>NZ_NJPO01000009.1 GCF_002855795.1 Candidatus Palibaumannia cicadellinicola | reverse complement strand
AACTCTAGAGCCTTGCAGCCACCATGGACGTACTCCGCCATGTACCGAAGCGTTGATTGAAGCTGGCGTAACACGGGTGGTAGCTGCTATGCTCGATCCGAATCCACAAGTGAATGGCTGCGGCCTGTATCGTCTACAACAGGCAGGAATAGAAGTACGTCATAGCCTCATGCTACTTGAGGCAGAAATGGTTAATAAAGGTTTTATTAAACGTATGCGCACCGGCTTTCCTTGGATAACAGTAAAGCTAGCAGCTTCTTTGGACGGCCGTACAGCAATGGCATCGGGAGAAAGCAATTGGATCACTTCTTACCAAGCGCGTCAGGATGTACAGCGATTCCGCGCAGAAAGCGACGCTATTCTTTCTACCTCAGCTACTGTGTTGGCAGATAATCCAGCACTTAATGTACGTTGGTTATCTCTTCCTACTGACGTTCAGTGCTTATGCGAAGAGAAAAACCTACGCCAACCAGTGAGGGTGATTATTGATAGTGCTAATAGGATTAATCCGGTCCATCGTGTGATACAAAGTGAGGGACTCATTTGGCTAGCGCGCCGACAAAAAGACCAGAATAAATGGCCGGCATGGGTTGAGCAACTGCAGTTGCCATCATTGAATCAGCAAGGTCTAGTGCGTATTGATATCATGGCGCTGATGATGCAACTCGGAAGCAGGCATATTAATAATGTATGGGTTGAAGCTGGAGCTAGTCTCGTAGGATCGCTCTTGTCAGCAGGTTTAGTAGATGAGCTGATTCTTTATCTTTCGCCGAAATTACTAGGTACCGCTGCGCGGCCGCTATGCTTACTGCCAGGACTAGAACGTCTCAGCGACGCGCTTACTTTTGATCTGCTAGATATGCGTCAAGTTGGTCCTGATATGCGTCTACGTTTAAAACCGATCCGTGCCGTATAATTAACCCACGTTAAAAATATTTATGTTAAAATATCAGCCCAAGTTGGTATATTAGAAAACCCATGAAAGTTATTAAAGGTATTGTTGCAGCACCAAATGCACACGTTGCTATTGCTATTGCGCGTTTTAACCACTTCGTTAATGATAGCCTGCTTGATGGGGCAATCGATGTCCTAATTCGTATTGGTCAGGTAAAAAACGAAAACATCACCGTAGTGTGGGTGCCAGGGGCCTACGAGCTACCGCTAACTGTCAACACGTTAGCAAAAAGCCAAAAATATGACGCCATAGTTGCGTTGGGTACTATTATACGTGGAGGGACAGCACATTTTGAATTCGTTGCCAGCGAATGTAGTTCGGGTCTCTCAGCCGTAGCTATGAATAGTGCACATCCTGTAACATTCGGCGTACTTACTACTGAAAGCATCGAACAAGCAATTGATCGTGCTGGCGTCAAGGCTGGTAACAAGGGCGCAGAAGCCGCACTAGCTGCGCTGGAAATGATTAACATATTACAAGCTATCAAAAGCTTGTGAGTCTAGTTAAGGAGAATTATGTGAAACTAACTGCTCGTCGCCGTGCCCGTGAATGCGCTGTCCAGGCGCTTTACTCATGGCAGTTATCTCATAACGACATCGCAGATATAGAAGTGCAGTTACTGGCGGAACAAGATATAAAAGGTATTGATGTCGCTTATTTTCACGAGCTATATTCTGGCACAGCGATCGCCGCTCATGCGCTGGATCAGCTAATGGCGCCGAATCTGTCTCGTCCGCTAGAGAAACTTGGACACGTAGAACGCGCCGTGTTACGTATTGCGCTATATGAACTAAGTAAGCGTCAGGACGTCCCATACCGAGTAGCCATTAATGAAGCAATCGAACTAGCTAAAACTTTTGGTGCTGAAGATAGTTATAAATTTATCAACGGTGTTCTGGAAAAAACGGCACCTCAGGTTCGTCCTAACAAAAAATAAGATTATTGTTATTGTTTACTACGGTTATATAATATTACTTTTGTAAGTAATTGACTCTTATAGAACAGTCAAAGTGAATTGGGACATAGTATGGCATGTGGTGAGTTTGAGATTATTAACCGTTATTTCAACCAGATGCGTAATACACGCCCAGATGTTTTAGTTGGAATAGGCGACGACTGTGCGCTATTATCGGTAGTCGGCACAAAACTAATTGCGATCAGTACCGATACATTAGTTGCTGGTACGCATTTCCTGCCGGAGATAGATCCTGTAGATTTAGGTTATAAGTCGCTAGCGGTCAACTTAAGTGACTTAGCTGCAATGGGTGCAGATCCATCCTGGCTGTCGCTATCTTTGACGTTGCCTTCAGCAGATGAAGCTTGGGTAGCTGCCTATAGCGATAGTTTATTCCAGCAGCTGAATTATTATAATATGCAGCTAATTGGCGGGGATACTACGAGAGGGCCCCTAAGCCTAACACTAACTGTTCATGGACTAATCCCGGTAGGTCAAGCATTAACTCGTTCTGGTGCCTGTATTGATGACTTTGTTTATGTCACCGGTACGTTAGGAGATAGTGCCGCCGGGCTAGCTATTTTGCAAAATCAACTGCAAGTCAATAATGAAGAAGATCGGCAGTATCTACTAGGCCGCCATCTTCGTCCTGAACCACGCATACTACAGGGGCAAATCCTGCGCGATATAGCTAGTGCAGCTATCGATCTCTCTGATGGTATGATTAATGATTTGCGTCGTATGCTGGTCTACAGCGATTGTGGTGTACGTATTAATTTAGATAATATTCCCCGTTCATCGGCGCTGAAGCGCCATACTACACCGGACCAGGCATTACGCTGGGCACTTAGTGGCGGGGAAGATTATGAACTGTGTTTCACAGTCCCAAAGATAAACTGTGCAGCACTAGATGTAGCCATGAGTTACATTGGCGCTCCGTTCACCTGTATCGGTCAAATCAAGCCTAGCGGTGAAGGTATTCAATTTATGGTTCATAACCATCCTGTACAGTACAACTGGTATGGTTATGACCACTTTCAATTCGACGGACTAGACTACTATGATTCTCAATAGTCAGTCTGCTAAAAAGCGCGTTGAACTATCTAACCCCTTGCATTTACTTGCCACTGGTTTTGGTAGCGGGATGTTTTATTGGATGCCTGGTACGGCTGGATCGTTGGTAGCGATTCTACTGTGGTTTCTGCTGCGAACCTTATTACCTTGGCCACTAGACTTACTGGTGGTAATATTTTGTATTTTCCTAGGCATCTATGTTTGTCATCATACAGCGTACGATATGAAAGTGCATGATCACAGTTGTATTGTATGGGATGAATTTGTTGGTATGTGGCTAACTTTAATTGCTTTACCGATGAATAATTGGCGCTGGATTATAACTAGTTTTTTATTATTTCGTTTTTTAGATATTTGGAAGCCTTGGCCGATTAGTTGGTTTGATCGTAAAGTGCAAGGAGGAATTGGTATAATTATCGACGATGTTGTGGCTGGCATTCTCGCAGGCGCAATATTAATCATTCTACATACATTAGGTAGTTTTTTCTTTTTCAGCTAACAATTAACAAAATACTTAGACGTTCATATCATAGATCAACGTTGCTAAACCAAAAT
>NZ_NJPO01000008.1 GCF_002855795.1 Candidatus Palibaumannia cicadellinicola | reverse complement strand
TTACCACCTCGGTATTTCAAGATCTTCAAATGGCAAGATACCAAATGATTATTTGGGTACAAGCACAAGTATTTATGCCTAATAAAAATTATTATCCCATCGATGTAAATGTCTACCGTATTTTATTTGATAATCCGCTAACGGCAGATTTTCTCTACCAGAAGATGCGCCAACAGGCTGCGCAACAACTAGTGCATAAACTTTTGTCAGTGCATACTGATGGCAAAGCAAATCATGCTTTAGCCAATACTTTATTACCACAGCGGATGGTAGTATCGGCAAAGCCATGATCCGGCTTTATCCGGAACAGCTAGGGACGCAACTACAAAAATCTTTGCATCCTTGCTATTTACTGCTTGGGAATGATCAGCTCTTACTGCAAGAGAGTGAAGATAGCATTCAAGTTAAAGCGCAGACTTTTCAGTTCACTGAACATTTTCGTGTCAGATTAGAAGATATCACAGATTGGGATACTATCTTCAGCCTGAGTCAAACGCTAAGTATATTTGCCAACCGCCAGACTTTATTGCTGATATTACCGGAAAATGGTCTTACGACAACTATAGAAGACAAACTTGCTATACTAACGTCACTGTTGCATCAAGATTTATTACTTATTTTGCGTGGCAAAAAACTAACTCGTGCCCAGGAGAAAAGTTTATGGTTCAAGGCATTGAGCAACAACAATGCGGTGCTAGTTGACTGCACGACGCCTGAACCAGCACAATTACCATACTGGGTGAAAAATCGTGCGAAAAATATGCAGTTGTCGCTAGATAATGCTGCTTGTCAATTGTTGTGTTATTGCTATGAAGGGAATTTAACTGCCTTGGTCCAGGCCCTCGAGCGCCTAAAACTTATTTACCCTGATAGCATACTAACTCTACCGTTGGTAGAGGAAGCTGTCAATGATACTTCTCGCTTTGCTCCATTTCATTGGATTAATGCTGTACTGGCTGGCAACAGTAAACGTGCGAGTCATATCCTGCAGCAGTTGCGACTAGAAGCTAGGGAACCTGTGATACTACTGCGCGATATCCAGCGAGAGATTTTTCTACTACTTACCTTAAAACGTCATATCGGCCACACGCCTGCGCGCATATTGTTCGACCAGCATCAAATATGGCAAAATCGCAGACCGTTGCTCATTCAGGCGCTACAGCGTTTGAGCGTACAACAACTATATCAAGCAATAGTACTCATGCTCAAGATCGAGCTTATGATTAAGCAGGATTATAGTGATCATGTCTGGGCTGATATAAATGCCTTAGCGCAGCTGTTATGTAGCAATACGCTTCTTCCGGTTGCGATAATAGATGTCTGAACAATTCTTAACCGCCTTCTATGGCGGTACTTTCGATCCAATTCATCATGGCCATTTGCAGCCGGTGATAGCGTTAGCACAACTAGTAAATCTGCAACGAGTTATCCTATTACCTAATCATCTTCCACTACACCGACCCCCGCCCCAAGCAACTCCTTATCAACGGCTAATGATGACGCGATTAGCCATTGCTGACACCCCGGGTAAGCTTTTTATTATCGATGAACGTGAATTGCGCCGCGCTACGCCATCTTGGACTGTAGAAACATTTCAAGCTATACGTAGGGAGTATGGTCCTATGGCACCACTAGGTTTGATTATAGGTCAGGATTCTCTATTAACGCTGCCACAGTGGCACCGAAGTGAAGAATTGTTAAAGCTATGTCATATTCTTGTGTGCGCTAGACCTGGTTACCTGCATAGTGATCACTGGATGGTACATCGTTTGACTGATGATCCTATTGCGCTACACCACCAACCAGCGGGGCTAGTATATTGCGCGGCAACGCCAGAATTAGACATATCAGCTAGTGATATTCGCGGGCGCTTACATGCTATCCTGCCTTGCTATGATCTTTTAACACCCTCGGTGCAAGGTTATATTAACGAGCAAGGTTTATACCGTACCGCTAGTGTACGCACTCTGCTATAGCGCTGAGCGCTGAATTATTAGTCAGCATCAATTATGCTCTTCATTATTTTTAGATAATGCTAGATATTATACGCGTAAAAATTGTTCTCGTAAAACTAATGTGACGAAATGAAAATAACACGTAACCCATTTCGCGACTATTCAGCTGAATTAGCGCTATTTGTGCGTCGTATGCTAGTAGCATTTACTGGTATTTTATTACTTAACGGTGTACTTCTAGCTAATTTATATCATCTACAAGTGACTAACTTTGAAGATTACCGCACCCGCTCTAATGAAAACCGCATTAAGCTGGTACCTCTAGCGCCGAATCGGGGAATTATTTATGATAGGAACGGTACGCCACTAGCATTGAACCGAACTATTTATCAACTAGAACTAGTGGCTGAAAAAGTAGATAATCTAAAACAAACTATCCAAGATCTGAGTCCGATTGTCAATCTAACTAATGACGATATAGCAAATTTCGAAAAAGAGCGTAAACGCTCACGACATTTTACTTCACTACTGCTAAAGTCAGATCTAACTGATGTACAGCAGGCTCGTTTTGCTGTAAACAAGTTCCTTTTTCCCGGCGTTGAGGTAAAAGAATACCAGCGTCGTTATTATCCTTACGGCTCTGCGTTGACCCATGTTATCGGATATGTTTCGAAAATTAACGACTACGATCTAGCGCAGCTAGACAAAAGAGGCATAATCACTAATTATGCCGCAACGCACGAAATCGGAAAACTAGGCATTGAACGTTACTATGAAAGCATCCTGCACGGTAAAACTGGCTATGAAGAGGTAGAAGTGAACAACCGCGGCCGCGTTATACGCCTGCTACATCAGCAGCCACCGCAGGCTGGCAAAGATATCTATCTGACATTGGATTTAAGCCTACAACAGTATATTGAAAAACTGCTTGTTGGCTGCCGTGCAGCGGTAGTAGTCGTAGATCCGCGCGACAGTGGCATCCTAGCATTGGTATCTCACCCCAGTTTCGATCCTAATCAATTTGTCGAAGGTATCTCCAATAAAAATTATCACAATCTACTAGAGGATGAAAATTGTCCGCTAATAAACCGCGCGACCCAGGGTGTATATCCCCCAGCGTCTACTGTTAAACCTTATATTGTAGTGTCTGCATTAACCGTGGGAGTTATCCACAAAAACTTCTCGTTATTCGACCCAGGTTGGTGGAAATTACCAGGCTCAGAAAAACGTTATCGAGATTGGAAACGTTGGGGGCATGGCACACTTAACGTCACCAAGGCTCTTGAAGAATCAGCTGATACTTTTTTTTATCAAGTGGCCTATGATATGGGTATCGATCTACTATCAGAGTGGATGATCAAATTCGGCTATGGTCAGAACACGGGAATCGATCTTTCTGAGGAGCGTGCTGGGGTAATGCCTACTCGCTATTGGAAAATGAATCGTTTCAATAAACCTTGGTATCAGGGGGATACTATATCGGTAGGTATCGGCCAAGGATACTGGACTGCTACCCCGGTACAAATGTCAAAAGCACTGATAACGCTTATTAATAACGGTGCAGTGTGCACACCACATTTACTATTTGGTACACGGGAAAATGGTAAACTCGTGCATTATCAACAACGTAATAATAGCCAAATTGGCGATCCACATTCTGGGTTTTGGGAGATGGCTAAAGACGGCATGTACGGAGTTGCTAACCGCCCCAACGGCACAGCAAGAAAAAATTTTTCCGATGCGCCTTATAAGACTGCAGCAAAGTCAGGTACCGCTCAAGTCTATAGTCTAAAAGCTAATGAAACTTATAACATTGATAACATAGCCGAACGGCTACGCGATCATAAATTGATGACAGCATTTGCTCCATACGATAAACCAACTGTCTGTGTAGTAGTTTTATTAGAAAATGGCGGAGTAGGCGAGGCGGTAGGTACTATTACCAGAAACATTTTGGACTATATGCTGCTAGGTGACAAGACAGATGATTAACCGACGATGACTCATAATTCGCAACCCAGTAGACTATGGAATAAACTGCATGTAGATATTATGCTCTTGTCTTTCATTATGCTGCTGTTGCTTTACAGCGCTTTTGTGATATGGAGCGCCAGCGGCCAGGATATCGGCATGATGGAAGGTAAGATAGTTCAAATTATCATAGGTCTGTTGGTGATGTTAGTTTTAGCGCAGATACCACCGCGAATTTATGAAATATGGGCGCCCTATTTATACATGTTATGCATATTGCTGTTGGTGCTAGTAGACGTATTCGGGCAAATACGTAAAGGTGCACAACGCTGGTTAGATTTAAGCTTAGTACATTTTCAGCCGTCGGAGATCGCAAAAGTCACTGTACCATTGATGGTAGCGCGTTTCATTAACCGAGATTGTTATCCGCCGTCTTTGAAGAATACGGCCATCGCTTTGATGCTTATTTTTATTCCAACTCTGCTAGTAGCCGCGCAACCTGACTTAGGCACGGCGATCTTGATCGCCGTATCTGGTTTATTTGTGCTATTCCTCTCCGGTATCAGTTGGAAATTAATCGTAGTAGCTGGATTGCTGGTATCTGCGTTTATCCCGGTACTTTGGTTGTTCCTCATGCACGATTACCAACGGTACCGGGTAATAATGCTATTAGATCCTAAAACCGATCCTCTTGGTGCCGGCTATCATATTATTCAATCGAAAATCGCCATTGGATCTGGTGGCCTAAATGGTAAAGGTTGGCTGCATGGTACCCAATCACAGCTAGAGTTTTTGCCGGAGCGTCACACCGACTTTATCTTCGCTGTACTAGGCGAAGAATTGGGATTCCTAGGTATTTTGGTGCTCCTGATGCTCTACCTCAGCGTGATTATCCGCGGTATAGTGATTGCAGCTAGTGCGCAGAACACTTTTGGCCGGGTCATGGCTGGAGGTTTGATGCTAATTTTTTTCGTTTATGTTTTTGTGAATATTGGTATGGTCAGTGGTATCTTACCTGTTGTTGGTGTGCCGCTACCGCTAGTAAGCTATGGCGGATCATCGTTAATGGTATTAATGATAGGTTTTGGTATCGTCATGTCGATACATACTCATCGAAAAATGTTGTCACAAAATTTATAATAGTTAGCATAAAGTGGAAAAGAAAGAGAGACATAATAGAAAATGCTACGTCATCAGAGATCTAGGGACAACTACGCAGACTGATTACTTAATTATTCGACAACTTGGCTTGCAGCCCTATGAACTTGTTTCACTTGCTATGCACAGTTTTACTGAGCAGCGCCGAGCGAGAACTCGTGATGAAATCTGGCTAGTGCAGCATCAACCTGTTTTTACTCAGGGGCATGCTGGCAAATCAGAACACTTGCTGATGCCCGGAGATATTCCAGTGGTACAAAGTGATCGTGGCGGACAGGTCACCTATCATGGTCCAGGCCAGCAATTGATGTATGTCATGCTAGATCTACGTAGGCGTAAGCTCAGCGTACGCCATCTAGTAACACTACTAGAGGAAACGGTTATCGCTACACTTTCTAGCTTCGCCATTACTGCTTACCCTCGTGCCAACGCTCCCGGGGTATACGTAGGAGACGATAAAATTTGCTCTATCGGTTTGCGCATTAGAAATGGTTGTTCTTTGCATGGCCTGGCGTTAAACATTACTATGGATTTAGCACCTCTTTTACGTATTAATCCCTGCGGTGAAGCAGGCTTACGTATGACTCAGGTTAGCCAGTTGTCATCAGTCACACCAGTTATAGAAGACGTAGTTATGGTATTGTTAGAAGCATTTATGTCGCTACTTGGAACAACAACAGGAGTGATTAAAACCTGGCATCCTGCTAATTACTTAACCTGAATTGTGAGCTAGACGATCTATTTGGCTCTTTTTATATAATATGTTTTTATATTCAAGTCATAAGGACATTTGTTTTTAGTTAGGGACTTACATGTCTATGAACCGGAGGAAGGTGAGGATAACGTCAAGTCATCATGGCCCTTACGAGTAGGGCTACACACGTGCTACAATGGGGCATACAAAGAGAAGCAAACTTGCAAAGTTAGCAAATCTCATAAAATGCTTCGTAGTCCGGATTGGAGTCTGCAACTCGACTCTATGAAGTCGGAATCGCTAGTAATCGTGGATCAGAATGCCACGGTGAATACGTTCCCGGGCCTTGTACACACCCA
>NZ_NJPO01000007.1 GCF_002855795.1 Candidatus Palibaumannia cicadellinicola | reverse complement strand
CCAGGGTATAAGCTATTAAAAAGTTCTCTAAATAATAACTAATGCTAATGGGAGGTCACTTGATTTTCAGTGGCTGTGGCTATTTTGGGTTGCCAAAAACTCATCAAAACTTAGCATATCTGCTGCTTCTAGTTCTAACTGATACTGCCACGATCGTGCCTGCTCTTCGTAGAAATACGATTCATTTAATACTTCCAATGGTTCTTTACTCAGCATCTGAAAGTACTCGTTTGCTAGAATCAACCCTAGACCACGAATACCATGCTCTTTCATTTCTTTTAATATGCGAGCAGATAAAGTCAACTCCGGTTGATCAATACTAGCCATCAGCTTATCGCATACTAACTGATACTCGATATCACCATTGTTGCTGTCGATAGTCTGGGCCACGCGCCGCAGAGCACTAAATAACCATTTACTGAGGGTAGCCAAAGATTGTTTGCTACGGCCGCAGTCAACAATTAGCGTTAGTCCCGGCTTACGTCCTTCTAGAATAACCTTATTCCAATTGATGCGGGTACAAAGCAACTCCTTAGCGCTCATTTCTGGCGCTTCAGCTAAAGTGCACCAAATTAAAAATAGATCTAAAAACCGCACCTGCTCATCATCGATACCTACTGGTGAGAATGGATTAATATCCAGCGACCGCACCTCTATATACTCAATTCCCCCACGTAGTAACGCATCAGAAGGTGATTCTTGATCCTGGGTTACTCGCTTAGGCCGGATTGGTGCATACAGTTCGTTTTCAATTTGCAATATATTAGTATTGAGTTGTAGATAACGGCCATCTTTTTGTAACCCCATTCGTTGGTAATCAGTATATGGGGTACGTGTCGCCTGCTTTAACCTAAAAACATACTCCTTTAGACTATTGAAGGTCATACCGAGCTTACTTTGTGATTGATTTGTATAGCCTAAATCACTCAGCCGCAGCGAGGTAGCATAAGGCAAATAAATCAAGCCAGATGGTGCCTTTTGAAATGGCAAGTCCGTTTTCCTACTATTAAGAAAAGATTGACAAATACCCGGAGATGCGCCAAAAACATAAGGAATAATCCAACCAAAACGATAATAATTGCGAATAAGTCCTAGATAGCCGGCAGATATAACTTCCTTGCCGCTCTCAATATCGCTGACGCCTGCATACGCCTGCCAGAAGGCCAGAGGTAAGGAGAAATTATAATGTACTCCGGAAATCATCTGCATTAGAGCACTGTAACGATTTTTAAGCCCTTCACGGTATAGAGTCTTCATACGGCCAACGTTGGAACTGCCGTATTGCGCGAGCTCAATTCGTTGTGTGCTATCTATAAAGCAGGGCATACTCATTGGCCACATCAATTCATCGCAAAGATTGCGTGCAACGTGGCGATGAATGTCGCGCAACAATGTTAGCATATGATCAATATCTTGAGTGACCGGCGTTATAAATTCTAGTAATGCTTCAGCAAAATCAGTAGTAATCCACTGGTGGGTTAGTGCTGCGCCGAGCGTTTCAGGGTGAGGGGTCTGTGCTAGATTTCCTTTCGTATTAATCCGTAGCGTTTCACGCTCTACGCCACGATAAATGCCATGTAAAGCCTGAGGATTAGCTTCCAGCCATAAAAGCCCCTCTGATGATACGTCCGGTATCAAATTAACCTCCCGTAGGTTATAAGATTGGTAATCAACATAAGGAATCCAAAGAATAAGACTATTCCGTCTTGGCTATCTGTTGTCGCTAATTCGGTTAACGCTTTAAAAATCTACGGACGAAGAGTTTTGTCTAGTCACCAGTTATAAGCAGTAGAGCAAGACATATACATTAATATTAGAGACAAACCGCCAAGGTGAAAAAAGCTATAACGAATGGTGCATCCGGAAGGATTTGAACCTCCGACCGCTCGGTTCGTAGCCGAGTACTCTATCCAGCTGAGCTACGGATGCATAGTTAGTGGTTAGTGGCGGTGAGGGAGGGATTCGAACCCTCGATACAGCTTATTACTATATACTCCCTTAGCAGGGGAGCGCCTTAAGCCTCTCGGCCACCTCACCTACGCTACATGCTTTTAGCTAATGTGCATGCGGCACTATGTGGCGCACATATTACTTTCTGAGCATGATAAGTCAAACCCTTTTTTACATCCCTGCCTAATATCCTGGAGGATAATTATCATTAATTGAAATGGGTTGGTTATTTGATAACGATTACGCCTCGCTTAGAGCAAGGCGCAGGAATCAAGAATCAGTAAAGAGTCTGTTGCGATTTCTCAACTTGAATACGCTGGTATATTTCTTCACGGTGTACAGAAATTTCTTTAGGAGCATTAACACCGATACGGACCTGGTTGCCCTTAACGCCTAAAACAGTAACAGTTATCTCATCACCAATCATGAGAGTTTCACCAACTCTACGAGTCAGAATAAGCATTCTTTCTTTGCTCCTTGAAATATTCAAATAGGCGGGTCTCTCAGTTTACCGCTATCGCTATTATCTATAATATATATTGAAAAAGTAAGCTGTGTAGTACACTAAACACGTTTATCTATCTAGTATAGTATCAGTTTAGTGGATATGACTTGCTTTGCGTCTTTCTTGATTTCTATGTTTATAACAACTATTTCAAAGTATTTCTGCCAGCATTTGTTCTATACGGTACAAAGCAGCGGGAAGTGCAGCTGCATCGCAGCCGCCAGCATGCGCTATTTCTGGATTGCCTCCACCTTTGCCGCCGATCTGCTGGGTTAATGTGCCAATAATATCCCTAGCCTTGATGCGATGGGTTAAATCATCTGTTACTCCTACTATCAGGTTTACTTGGTCCTTGGACACATTAGCTAGGATTATTACTACAGATCCCAGCTGATTCTTCATGTCCTCGACAATGATACGCAGTATTTTAGGCTCTAAATGGTTTAGTTCGCTTACTATCACCTGTACACCATTTATGTAACGTATTTTGCGGCTTAATACTGTTACCGCCAGCTGACTCTTTATCTGCTGTAGCTTTTTTTCTAACTGCTTGGCACGATCGTGTAACTCACGTACCTTCTCTACTAATTTCCGGCTATTGATTTTCAACAGATACGAGATGTTTTGCACTAAATCGCTTTGTTGATGCAAACGAGCGAGCGCTACTTCACCGGTTACTGCTTCGATACGGCGTATTCCTGCAGCAATACCTGATTCAGATGATATCCAGAATAAACCGATATCACCGGTACGGCTAGCATGGGTCCCACAGCATAGCTCGGTAGAAAAATCACCTATACTTAAGACTCGTACCTGGGACTCGTATTTCTCTCCGAATACGGAGATTACACCTTTATTACGCGCTGTCTCCAGCGCCATAATTTCTGTATTAATTATCAGATTCCGGCGTATCTGTTGGTTTACCATTTCTTCAACCCTGCGTATTTGCTCCGGTAGTATGGCTTGATTATGGGAGAAGTCGAAACGTAAATACTGGTCATTGACCTGAGATCCTCTTTGCATCACATCTTCGCCTAGTACTTTACGTAATGCTGAGTGCAGCAAATGTGTCGCAGAGTGATTTAAACGAATACGGTCGCGACGCGCTTGATCAACATGCGCTGTAACCTGGTCTCCTATCTTCAATTCTCCATAGCGGAGCGTGCCTAAATGACCAAAAGACTGACCATATTGCTGGGTATCAACTACTTCAAAGATCCCAGTAGCTGCATTCAGTTCACCGCTATCGCCTACCTGACCGCCTGATTTTCCATAAAAAGGGGTCTCGTCTAGTATCACTATCGCTTTTTTACTATTATTGATCACTTCTACCAGCTGGTTATCGCAGAACAACGCAGTAACCCGGCCTGGGTGCGTCATGTGCTCATAACCTAAGAAATTAGTCCACTGATCGACACGTAGCATACTGTTATAGTCCATACTAAAATAGTTTGCTTCTCGTGCGCGTTTGCGTTGTTCCTCCATTGCGCGTTTAAAACCCTCTTCATCTACTTGAATCTTACGTTCACGACAAACATCAACCGTTAGATATAGCGGGAAACCATAGGTGTCGTAGAGACGAAACGCCGTTTCACCGTCCAGTGTATCGCAGGGAAGTTTGGCTAGTGCATTCTCTAATAGAGACAATCCGCGCTCCAAAGTTTGGGCAAATTGTTCCTCTTCAGTGCGTAGCACTCGTTCTACCATATTCTGCTGTAGTTTTAACTGATCTGCCGCGCTACCCATTACTTCAATAAGCGGCGCGACTAGCTTATAAAAAAAAGTCTCTCTCGCGCCTAACATGTAGCCATGGCGGATAGCGCGGCGGATAATGTGGCGCAAGACATAGCCACGCCCATCTTGGGATGGCACTACTCCATCGCTGATCAAGAAAGCGCACGAACGAATGTGATCTGCAATGACTTGTAATGATTTACTGCAGAGATGGTTAGCGCCCGTAATTTCTGCTGCAGTAGTAATTAGATAACGGAATAGATCAATATCATAGTTAGAGTTAACGTGCTGTAGTACTGCTGCAAGACGCTCCAGACCCATACCGGTATCAACCGAAGGTTTTGGTAGCTGAAGCATAGTACCGTCCGCCTGACGGTCAAATTCTACGAATACTAAGTTCCAAATCTCGATATAGCGATCACCGTATTCTTCCTGGCTACCAGGTGGTCCACCACAAAGGTGGTCGCCATGATCATAAAAAATTTCAGAACAGGGGCCACAGGGGCCAATATCTCCCATCTGCCAGAAATTATCTGAAGCGTGAGTACTACCTTTGTTGTTGCTGATGCGGACGATGCGCTCACGCGGCATGTTGATTTCGTTGGACCATATGTTATAGGCTTCGTCATCGGTCGCATATACTGTCACCCATAGTTTATTTTTAGGTAAATTAAACCATTGCACTCCTGTTAATAATTCCCATGCCAACCAGATAGCATCGTGTTTGAAATATTCACCAAAACTGAAGTTACCCAGCATTTCGAAAAAGGTGTGGTGACGAGCGGTATAACCCACTTGTTCTAGATCGTTGTGCTTACCACCTGCCCGTACGCAGCGCTGCACAGTAGTAGCACTATGGTATGTTCGTTTATCTAGCCCTAAGAAAACATTTTTAAACTGGTTCATCCCAGCATTGGTAAACAGCAACGTCTGATCGTTATCAGGTACTAGCGAGCTACTCGCGACTATCTGATGTCCTTTGCTGTGAAAAAAATTGAGAAACTTCTGTCGGATCTCAGCGGTGCTATTTTTACTCATAGTTATCTCATAATCCTACCAAAAGATTAAAAATTTGAACATAATAGCGCAGTAGTCAAATTATTTGGTGCTAAATAAAATCCCGAACGTAATTGATAATTGAAAGTGGAAAGGAAAAACTATGGGAAAGAGCGAATAATAGCTACGCAGAGAGCAAATTATTTATGGCGATCTCTAGAGCTTTGATCAAAAACTACCTCATCTGTGACTAGGTTGTTACCATCGGCACTTGCACTGTGCAACAACATATCGCGCAGCTTCTTATCTAGCTCTGCTGCAAGTTGTGGATGATATTTTAGGAAGTTGCAGACGTTAGTCTTTCCCTGTCCGATTTTATCGCCATTATAGCTATACCAAGAGCCTGCTTTCTCGATCAGATTATTCTTTACGCCTAGATCTAACAATTCACCGTGAATATTAATACCTTCACCGTATGTAATCTGAAATTCAGCCTGTTTAAATGGTGCTGCAACTTTGTTTTTGACTACTTTCACGCGTGTTTCGCTACCAACGACTACGTCACCCTCTTTCACCGAACCTATACGGCGAATATCTAGCCTAACCGAAGAATAAAATTTCAGCGCATTGCCACCTGTAGTAGTTTCAGGGTTACCAAACATCACACCGATTTTCATCCTAATTTGATTAATAAATATCAGTAGCGTATTAGCATTTTTCAGGTTGCCCGTTAGTTTACGCATCGCCTGGCTCATCATCCGCGCAGCTAATCCCACATGTGAGTCGCCTATTTCACCTTCTATCTCAGCCTTAGGTGCCAGCGCAGCTACTGAGTCAACGATAATAACGTCTACGGCTCCGGAGCGGGTTAATACGTCACATATTTCTAGCGCCTGCTCGCCGGTGTCCGGCTGTGAGCACAGTAGATTATCAATATCTACACCTAATTTTTTAGCATAAATTGGGTCTAGGGCATGTTCCGCGTCTATAAATGCGCAAATTTTACCTTCTTTCTGTGCCGTGGCTATTACCTGCAACGTCAGGGTTGTTTTCCCTGACGATTCCGGTCCATATATTTCAACGATACGGCCCATGGGTAAACCACCCGCACCTAGTGCAATGTCAAGAGACAGAGAACCAGTAGAAATAGTTTCGACATTCATTGAGCGATCTTCACCTAGGCGCATAATTGAACCTTTACCGAATTGCTTTTCAATTTGGCTTAATGCTGCTGCTAGCGCTTTTTGTTTATTCTCATCAATAGCCATTTTAACTCCTATAAAGCAAAGCATGGAACAACATCGCAACAGTATTTTAAATACGTCTCAAATGTAGACTAGACTAACAGCACTTAGTCCTCATTATACGGTATTTGTATCAAGCAGAGTACTAAGGCGAAATATACATCATTTATCGCAAGCAAAGTAACCACCTGTTGCTCCAGGGTCAAGGAGGGCTAATGGGCTGGTATGCTGAGCCAGATAAACTTTATAAAGCGATGTGTTAAGGCGCTGCCTACTATAAATTGACGTAATAATCATAAGATGTGACTAGTATCCTTGAAATATAGGCACTTTAGTTATAAACGTGCCCAGGTGGTATAACCAAAAGCGATGGCTCATAACATAAAATGCTTTAGTAGCATCGGGTCAAATCGTTTAGCATTACCGCAAACGGAAGCATTATACGCCTATCGTTACCGTTTATTTACAGGAATAATCATGAAAAAAAGAACTCTAGCACTGGTATTCAGTTCTCTCGCTTTTATTACCGCACAGACACAAGCCATCGAAGAACTTGCGATGAAACCAGCTAACATCATTAGCTTTGGCACCGAGGGTACTTATGCTCCCTATACCTATCACGATAGCAACGACAAACTGGTAGGGTTTGATGTTGATCTGGGTTATGCTGTCGCAGCTAATCTAGGTATGAAAGCCAAATTTATAGAAGGACGCTGGGACGGGCTAATAGCCGGTCTGGATGGTAAACGTTATGATGCCGTCATTAATCAGGTAGACATTACGCCAGAGCGTAAGATGAAATACGATTTTTCCCAATCTTATATTGACTCTCAAGTGGTACTAGTGACCCATAATGATAATACCACCATAAAAAGTTTTTCTGATTTAAAAAATCAAAAATCAGCGCAGAGTTTGACTAGCCATTATTCCCAATTAGCTAAAAAATATGGCGCAGATATTGTACCGACTGATAGTTTTAATCAGTCGATAGAATTAGTTCTGACAGGCAGGGCTGCAGCAACGCTTAATGACAACCTTTCATTCCTAGATTTTAAAAAGCATAAGCCAGACGCTCGAGTAAAAGTTGTAGCCTCGGAAGCAGCAAACTCCCCATCCGGTATTATACTGCGTAAGGGTCAGCCAGAACTAGTTACAGCTATTAATAAAGCACTGGATGACATCAAGGCCAACGGCACTTATAAGATTATATCTATCCGTTATTTCGGCCAGGATGTCTCTGAATGATTTTTTCCTGGAGGAATTTGACTTATGCCACCATGGTTACAATTAATACATGATTCTTTTTGGCGTTTATTTACCGCCGGCCTGTGTTTTACTCTACCGTTAGCATTGCTATCTTTTTTCGGCGGCCTACTGTTAGGATTTCTAGTAACGTTAATTCGTTTATATGGTTCGCGATATCTCAAATGGATCGCAAATGTTTATGTGTGGATTATCCGGGGAACACCATTGCTGGTACAGTTATTTTTAATCTTTTATGGTCTACCAAGCGTTGGAATCACTTTGAATGCTTTCCCTGCTGCGTTAATAGGTTTCACCCTAAATGTAGGCGCCTACAGTTCAGAGATACTTCGTGGTGCCATTATCTCTGTGCCTAAGACGCAATGGGAAGCAGCCTGGGCTATTGGTATGAACAGTACCCAAGCGATGCGTAGAGTAATTTTGCCACAGTCAATATTTGTGGCCCTGCCACCATTAGCTAATTCTTTTATCTCGCTAATTAAAGACACTTCGCTGGCTGCAGTAATTACAGTACCAGAGATGTTTCTGGCGGCTCAACGCATCGTTTCCGTGACATATGAGCCTCTTATTTTGTATATTGAGGCTGCCGCAATTTACCTACTCTATAGTACTGTGCTAGGAAAATGGCAAAACCAGCTGGAGAGCTATTTTCGCCGCTATGAATAGAGGTTGCTGGCAGGTATCAGAGAATAAAACAATTCGAACACATCTAACCTGAAAAACCGAATATGAGTGACTTTAAGATAAAAGAGTCGGTAGATAAGTCGATAATCAACCACACTCCTATGATGCAGCAGTATTTGAAGCTGAAAGCTCAGCATCCTGATATTTTACTTTTTTACCGCATGGGCGACTTTTATGAATTTTTTTATGATGATGCTAAGCGGGCATCACAGTTAATGGATATATCGTTAACCAAACGTGGTTCCTCAGCTGGTGAACCGATCCCAATGGCTGGAATACCTTATCATGCGGTAGAAAGCTATCTAGCTAAGCTAGTGGCGCTTGGTGAGTCGGTAGCAATCTGTGAACAAATTGGCGATCCCGCCACCACTCAGGGGCCTGTAGAACGCCGTGTGGTACGGATTATTACTCCTGGCACCCTGAGCGATGAAGCATTGCTAAATGAACGTCAGGATAACTTGCTGGCGGCTATATGGCAGGAATCGCAGAGTTTTGGTTATGCTACGTTAGATATCACCTCCGGCCGGTTTATCATCTCTGAACCGACAGATTTCGATGCTATGGCCGCAGAATTACAGCGCACTAATCCAGCTGAGCTACTTTATCCGGAGACGCTACATAATTTATCCCTGATCGAACACCGACGCGGTCTACGACGTAGGCCTATCTGGGAATTTGAATTAGAGACCGCTTGTCAGCAGCTTATGATACAGTTCGGCACCCGTAGTTTGAATGGCTTTGGTATTGAGCGTGCATATCTCGCGCTACGTGCCGCAGGCTGCTTGTTGCAGTACGCTAAGAATACCCAGCGTACTTCTATGCCACATATCAGCGCTGTTACTTTAGAACGGCAACAAGACTACGTAGTAATGGATGTAGTTACCAGGCGTAACCTAGAGCTAACACAAAACCTTAGCGGCGGTACAGAAAATACACTAGTGGAGATTCTAGATCATACTGTAACTCCGATGGGCAGTAGGATGCTAAAACGCTGGCTACAGATGCCAACTAGACATATTCCTACTATCAGACACCGTCAACAAAGTATCAAATGGTTGCAAGATAAGTTTGCTAATTTACAACCAGTGCTGCAGCAGATAGGCGACCTAGAGCGAATACTAGCACGTTTGGCGCTACGCTCCGCGCGCCCCCGTGATTTAGCACGTATGCGTCATGCTTTCCAGCAATTGCCCGAGATTCAAGCGATTTTGGCAGATCCCCCTAGCGCGCATATTTCACAATTACTAAGTAAGGTCGGCTTATTCAGTGATTTACACCAACTGTTAGAGCGTGCACTGGTTGAATTACCATCAGTGCTGGTGCGTGACGGCGGCGTGATAGCTACTGGATACAGCACTGAGTTGGATGAGTGGCGTGCGCTAGCGGATAATGCGACAGACTATCTTCATTTGCTTGAGATGAAAGAGCGCGAGCACACTGGTCTAGATACACTGAAGGTTGGCTTCAATGCAGTACATGGCTATTTCATTCAGCTTAGCCGCGGGCAGAGTCATTTAGCGCCTGTACACTATGTCCGTCGGCAAACTCTGAAAAACGCAGAGCGATATATTATACCAGAGCTGAAAGAGTATGAAGATAAAGTCATAATCTCAAAAGGTAAAGCATTGTCGCTGGAAAAAGCATTATATCATGAGTTACTTGATCTACTGTTGCCACATTTAGCTAAATTACAGCAGAGCGCAGCTGCGCTAGCGGAGCTAGATGTTTTGAATAATTTAGCTGAACGTGCTGAGACACTAGATTATATCTGTCCCGTGATAAGTGATCAATCTGGTATCCATATTATTGGCGGGCGACACCCAGTGGTAGAGCAGTTCCTAAGCAAGCCGTTTATCGCCAATCCTTTGTGCTTGTCAGATCAAGGTCATATGCTGATTATTACTGGACCTAATATGGGCGGTAAAAGCACTTATATGCGCCAAAACGCACTGATTATATTGTTAGCCTATATTGGCAGCTTTGTACCTGCGTCGCAAGCTATGATAGGACCTGTTGATCGTATTTTTACCCGTGTAGGCGCAGCAGATGATTTAGCTTCTGGCCGTTCAACCTTTATGGTTGAGATGACTGAGACGGCAAATATTCTACATAACGCAACTTGCCATAGTTTAGTATTGATGGATGAGATCGGACGCGGTACGTCCACTTATGACGGTTTGTCGCTGGCTTGGGCATGTGCTGAAAGCCTTGCTAGCGGCATTAAAGCCATGACCTTATTTGCCACGCATTATTTTGAGTTGACTACTTTATCTGAAAAGATAGAAGGTGTGGTGAACCTACATTTTGACGCGCGATAATATGATGATACAATTGTTTTTATGCACAGTATACAAAACGGTGCTACCAGTAAAAGTTATGGCTTATCAGTAGCTAAGCTAGCGGGCGTACCGCCCGCTGTTATAAAGCGCGCTAACCAAAAGCTGCGTGAACTTGAGATTATTTCCAACACCAACAGTACGGTATGTACACCGGCTGTGGCTGTGTTACCACAGCGTGAGCTGGATACATCGATATCGAAAGTAATCAAGGTTTTAAAAAACATCGATCCGGACAGTTTGTCTCCACGTCAAGCGCTTGATTTGCTATACCATTTGAAGTATATGATATGATATCGAAGATATCTAAACTCTACTATGAAAAAAAGACTTACTTCCTACTCGCTCGTAGTTATCCCGACAAATAAAGCAATGGGTTAACTGATTTTCCTTGGTAACGAATTTCAAAATGTAATCTTACTGAGCTAGCTCCAGTACTACCCATGGTGGCGATTGGTTGCCCTGCTTTAACTTCTTCTTGTTCATTAACCAGAAGTTTATCATTATGTGCATATGCACTTAGATAGTCATCGTTATGTTTGAGAATAATCAGATTACCATATCCCAGCAACGCATTACCTGCGTAAACGACTTTACCATTAGCCGTTGCTATAATTGGCTGTCCGCGAGAGCCAGAGATATCCACGCCTTTATTTCCTCCTTCAGTGGCGGAGAAGTGTTCAATAATTGTGCCAGCAGTCGGCCAGTGCCAGCTAGTTGTTAAATAGTTGCTAGTCAATACTCTAGTAGAAGTGACTATATTACTTAAGTTAGCGTATTTTTCTAAATCACTCTTTCCGTTACTTACTTGTAGTATTTTCCCAACTTTTAAACGGTAAGGTTGCTGAAGATTATTGATTTGAGCTAAATACTCAACGTTTTTACCGGTAATCCAGGCAACATAGAACAGGGTATCTCCGTTTTTAATCTGATAAGTAGAGCCAGAATAAGAACCTTTGTTAAGGCTATTATAGCTGCGATTAAATACATTATTAGTTTTTAAAGTACTAATATATCTATCGATATGATTTTTTGGTAAAACTGTGCTTGATTTAGATGCCTGATAAGAAATGACTTGAC
>NZ_NJPO01000006.1 GCF_002855795.1 Candidatus Palibaumannia cicadellinicola | reverse complement strand
CTGCACTAGAAGCGATCTTTAGCATATATTTGTAGTAGTCACTCAAGTCGCTTGCTGGTAGGGTATTTACCAGAGGCTGTATGAGCCAAGCGCCAATATAAGTAGACAATATTAGCAGCACTATCAAAGGCAAATAATAATTAAAGTTTTGGTTACGAAAAGAATAAGCTTTCATCGGCTCTTTGCCGTGGAACAAGACGAAGAGCATGCGGAAAGTATACATCGAGGTCAAAAATTCGCCAAATAAACCTACCAACATCAGCGTACTGTGGCCATTAGCCAAAGCACCAAACAATATCTCCTCCTTAGAATAAAAGCCGGCTGTAAACACAGGTAACGCAGATAGTGCTGCACAACCGACAAGGAAACATAGATAAATCAGAGGACGCGATTTACGTAAACCGCCCCCGCTGATGTTAAAAATATTTTGTTCATGATGGCAGGCGAGAATTATGCTACCAGAGCAAAGGAACAGAAGAGCTTTAAAGAAAGCATGAGTCATCAGATGGAAAATAGCGGCATCCCATGCCTGCACGCCTAGAGCCAAAAACATATAACCAATTTGGCTCATCGTAGAATAGGCCAAAATTTTCTTCAGATCTGTCTGTACCAGAGCAGAACAGGATGCTATCACTAGCGTCACAGCGCCAATAAAACCTACCATATTAAGTACATATGGTGCAAGCAAGAACAAGCCATGGGTCCGTATGATCAGGTAAACCCCGGCGGTAACCATAGTCGCGGCGTGGATGAGAGCCGATACTGGCGTTGGGCCAGCCATAGCATCAGCTAGCCAGGTTTGCAGTGGTAACTGTGCCGATTTTCCTACTGCACCACCCAAAAGCAGTAGAGTAGCGTAGTTTATCACTTGCGAACCATCAGCAATATTTTGTGACGCTAGCACCATCATTTCTTGGCAGTTTAACGTGCCAAGCTGGTAATAAAGGAAAAACAGTGCTAAAGCGAGCAGCACGTCACCTATACGAGTGACAATAAAAGACTTCATGGCAGCATTACCATTTTTACTATCAGTATAGTAAAAACCTATTAGTAGATAGCTGCACAGCCCTACGACTTCCCACCCAAAAAACATCAGTAGCAAATTATCCGCCAGTACCAAGAGGGCCATGCTAGCAATAAATAAGTTAGTGTACGCAAAAAAGCGCGAATATCCCTCATCCCCACGCATATACCAGGAAGCGTATAGATGAATCAAAAATCCAACACCTGTGATAATCGAAAGCATAGTGAGCGATAGTTGGTCAAGACTTAAAGCGAAAACGATACGAAAATTTGCTACCGATATCCATGTCCACAGGGGCTGGTGAAATACGATCGTGCTAAGATAACCTCCACTAACTAGTAAAATCCAAGCGGTGGTGAGTGCAGCTAAACCTATGCTACCGACGCCGATAGTCGCAGTAACGTTATTTGACCAGCGTCCCTGAGAGAACGCTAGTAGTAAGAATCCCAACAGTGGAGACAATATGATGAAATAGATTAAGTTCATCCGTACATCTCGCTGAGAAGATCAATATCTAATGTATTGCGGTAGCGGTGTAACTGTAGTAGTAGTGCTAGACCTATGCTGGCCTCTGCAGCCGCTAGGGTTATTGCGAGGATATACATAACCTGTCCATCCGCCTGACCCCAATAACTACCTGCGATTACTAAAGCTAACGCCGCGGCATTGATCATTATTTCTAACCCTAGGAGTACAAAGAAAAAATTACGCCTGATAATTATCCCAGTAAGGCCTACAACAAATAAAATTGCTGCTAGACTTAAACTATATGATAATGAGATCATCCTCTATCCTCTATCCTCTATCCTCTATCCTCTATCCTCTATCCTCTATCCTCTATCTTCTATCCTCTATCCTATTAGCTACTATTAGTGTTCTTGTTGTTGTATCTAGTATCACAACCAAGGTGAAATGCTACTACTAGACCAGCTAGTAGTAGTATTGATACTAACTCTACCGCTAAGACATAAGGGCCAAAGAGCGATATTCCTACTTTTTTCGCTTCAATTAACTGACAACTCATATTATGGTCACTGGCATACCAGAAAACATGCAATAATACTATCAGTAGTCCTATTGATAAGATTGAAGGCCCTAACCATACCGTTAGCTGAAGCAAGTCCTGCTCATATTGCTTGCAGCCACTACTCATATTAAGCATCATGACCACAAACACAAACAGCACCATAATTGCCCCGGCGTATACTATTATTTCCAAAGCACCGGCAAAATAAGCACCAATCGAAAAAAACACGCAGGCAACAGCCAATAGTGAAATGATAAGATATAATAGTGCGTAGATAGGTTGGTTATGGGTAATCACACGTAACACTGCGAATATCGCTACTAAACTAGAAAAGTAAAATGCCAGTTCCATACTAAGCTCCTGAGTATGTATCTTTATGGTAGTAGGCTTTTAACGTCGATGGGTTTAGCTTCATTTTCTGCGTCACCTTTATGTTTACCATCAAGGGCTATGCCAGCCATATGATAAAAATTATATTCTGGATATTTACCAGGCCCAGAAATAAGCAAATCTACTTTCTCATATACAAGGTCTTGTCGTCTAAACTCACCCATTTCAAAATCTGGAGTAAGTTGAATTGCTGTAGTAGGACAAGCTTCTTCACATAAGCCGCAGAAAATGCAACGAGAGAAGTTAATACGGAAAAACTCCGGGTACCATCGTCCGTCTTTAGTCTCAGTTTTCTGTAAAGAAATACAATCTACTGGACAAGCTACTGCGCATAAATTACAGGCCACACAGCGCTCATTTCCATCGGGATCGCGAGTAAGTACAATACGACCGCGAAAACGTGAATTCTGATAAATTGGTATATCCGGATACATGCGGGTTTCACGTTTATTGAAAACATTGAGACTAATCATCCAGATGCTGCGCAATATGGTATAACAACCTATCGCTAAGTCTTTTAATGTCATGATTGATGATATCCACACTGTATTGAGGAGTGGTATAGAATTACTATTCCAGTTACTAACAAGTTAAGTAACGTGAGCGGTAAGCAGATTTTCCAACCTAACATCATCACTTGGTCGTAACGCGGACGTGGCAGTGACGCGCGGATTAAGATGAATAGAACGATAAAAACAGAGGTTTTAATAGCAAACCAAATAAAAGGTGGCAACCATGGCCCTTGCCAGCCTCCAAAAAATAAAGTTATTGTTAGAGCAGAGATAGTAACGATACCAATATACTCACCGATAAAAAATAGCCCAAATTTCATACCAGAATATTCTATATGATAACCATCAGCTAGTTCCTGTTCTGATTCTGGCTGATCGAATGGATGGCGGTGACAAACAGCCATCCCGGCCAAATAAAATGTTATGAAGCCAAAAAATTGCGGTACCACATTCCATATATGCGTTTGGTCTGCGATGATAGCGCTTAGGCGGAATGAACCTGCCTGTGCTACGACTCCCATAAGTGATAGACCGAGAAATACTTCGTAACTCAGAGTCTGGGCTGCGGCCCGCATCGCCCCTAATAAAGAGTATTTGTTATTACTAGCCCAGCCAGCAAAAAGCACCGCGTATACTGATAGTCCAGCCATCATCAGGAAAAACAGTACGCCAATATTTAAATCAGTCACCACCCAGGTAGGACTGACTGGTATAATAGCGAAGGCAAGTAGTAACGAGGTAAATGATATTATCGGCGCTAAGGTAAAAATTACTTTATCGGCAAAAGGCGGGGTCCAATCTTCTTTGAAGATTATTTTTATAAAGTCTGCGAACAGTTGTAGTGACCCACCCCATCCAACTCTATTAGGTCCATAGCGGTTCTGAAATAAACCTAATAAACGCCGCTCGACAAAACTCATATAGGCACCACTAGTTACTACGGCTAGTAAGATGACTACAGCCTTCACGATTGTTAGGGATATTTCAGTGACATCAGGTGTGAACCAACTCATATAGTCACCTCTCGTAGAGTTTCTACATTTAATCCCGCGAGTATAGGAGGAATTCCGGGAAAACCTAGTGGTAAACCAATCTGGCCAGTACTTAGAATATCGCTAAACCGTACGGGCAGACACCACTCTTGACTAGTACAACGAAAAGCTAGCATTGAGCAGCTATTAAGACCCAGTCTAACGGCATCCATCCGGCTAATTACTACATACGGTGCTGGCATATGTTTCTGGATTACCGGCGAGCGTTGCGAAGTTTCATCGCTGCCGAACAGATGCCAGTAAGGTGCCACGCGCCAGGAGCTATTCTGCTGTGGAATAAAAGGATCTGGAATAATATCAAACCAGTCTAAGATCTCGTCGCTTGCCTCTAACAACCTCACGCCAGGATCTCCGTAACGTAAATGACCGCCAACTTCTTCTTGGAATTTGTTCCAAGACTGTGGCGAATTCCAACCTGGTGCCCAAGTAAATGCTATTTGCTGACGCGGCGCAAGCGGATGATTGTTACCCTCCATAGAGAAAGTAAACATGGTGTCATTATCTTGTGATACACGAGGTTCATGCACGCTAATATGGGCGTGAGTAGCGGTACGACCACTATAGCGATGCGGTTCTCGCGCCAGTTTTTGACCATGAATACGAAACTTAGCATTCGGAGAAGCATACTTGATGCTAGCTAGATGAGGTAACTTTTGTACCATAGCATCAATAACATTATCGAGCTTAGTCCATTTTGCTTCATGGTTAAGATAAGTGACGTGTAATAAGTGTAACCATCGCCAGCTTTCTAACATCACAACTTGTTGGTCATAGTAAGCAGGATTGTATACCTGAAAAAAGCGCTGCGCTCGACCTTCTTGGTTGATCATAGTACCATTACTTTCTGCGAAGCAGGTAGCAGACAAAATTAAGTCAGCTTTATCTTGTAAAGCTGTACGCTGATGATCTATCACGATCATATTTGTGACTTTTTCCAGCGCCTGGTCAATGCGTGGAGCTAACGCATGTCGGTAGATATCGTTTTCTAGCACAATAACACTATCCGCAGTACGATACTCAAGCTCACTTAGAGCATCATCTAAGCTGCCCCCACCTATCATGGCTAAGCCCATACTGTTAGCACCAGAGGCAACAAAACTAATACCTACCTTGCTACCACGACTTTTGAGGGCACGAGCTATGTTTGCAGCCGCAGCGATTATAGTGTTACTACCAGCATTACTACCAGTAATTATTAATGGCTTACGCGCGTTGACAAGAGCCTCTACTATTAATGTAATCTTACTTTGTAGTGTTTTATCTAAATTAGTTACTGCCGGAGCCTGATTGTCCAACGCGTGAGCAATAGCAAAACCTAACCTTGCCTGATTGTCAACCGGAGCATGATAACTCCAAGTTGCTATATCGTCTAATTTAGTTTTATCAACATTAGTCACAAATAGTAAATTATTAGCATTTTGCCCAAGATTCATTATTGCTGCGACTTGCCAATTTGATATTTGGTGAGATGCAGCTAGAGCCCGCATCTTACCTTTCACTGCCTGCCGTACTGCCAGTGCTATGCGAGCGCCGGTCTGTGTGATGTCTTCGCCTAACACAAGCACTGTATCGTAGCTTTCTATCTCTCGTAGTGAAGGGGTATGAATTCCGCCGTGTCGCAAAACTTTGAGCATTAATGACAGTTGATCTTGTTCAGCTCGGGCAATACCTATATAGAAGTTATCTTCACCTACTAATTCACGCAAAGCGAAGTTGCTTTCAAGACTGGCGCGTGGTGAGCCGATACCAATCATTTTTTTTGCTTGGCGCAATATATCTGCGGCACCTTCCAGAGCTTGTTCAGTGTTCAGATAAATCCAATCGTTGCCACGTCGCTGCAATGGTTGACGTGGTCGATCTGTTAAGTTGACATAACCATAGCCAAAGCGACCGCTATCGCATAAAAAGTAATGATTTACGCTGCCATTATAACGGTTTTCTATGCGGCGTAATTCACCATAGCGTTCGCCTGGGCTGATATTGCAGCCAATACTACACTGTTGGCAGATACTGGGGGCGAACTGCATGTCCCACTTGCGATTATAGCGTTCAGAGTGAGTTTTATCGGTGAAAACTCCGGTAGGGCAAATTTCAACTAAATTACCGGAAAATTCGCTCTCGAGTACCCCGTCTTGTGAACGTCCAAAGTAAATGTTATCGTTGGCGCCGTAAACTCCGAGATCATTTCCGCCAGCATAATCTTTATAATAACGTACACAGCGATAACAAACTATACAGCGATTCATCTCATGCGATATAAATGGTCCTAAATATTGATTATAGTGGGTACGTTTAGTAAATCGGTAACGACGTAAATTGTGGCCAGTCATCACCGTCATATCCTGTAGATGACAGTTTCCACCTTCCTCGCATACCGGACAGTCATGAGGATGATTGATCATCAACCATTCGACTACGCTTTTACGAAACTGTCTAGCTTCATCATCGTTAATAGATATGATCGTTCCTGCAGCTACAGGCGTCATACAAGACATTACTAGTTGACCACAAGTATCCTCGGCATTTTTGTATTGCTTAATCGCGCACTGGCGGCAAGCGCCTACGCTACCTAGTACTGGATGCCAGCAAAAATAAGGCAAATCTAACCCTAAGGAAAGACATGCTTCCAGTAGATTACTTGACTTATTAACATCATATTTTTTGCCGTCTATATAAATAGTCACCATAGTCAGCATACTCACGTTAATAAAAATATATTTAAGTATAAATTAGCGCATGTCATTATTTTGTTGTATACCGGCAATATAGCGCGTATTACCAAGATAATCGGTGGAAATACCTGCTTCGAACTCTAATCTGAAATATTTTATCGCGCTTTGCAGCGGTTCTACTGCCCCTGGGGCATGGGCGCAGAAAGTCTTACCTGGTCCAAGGAAACGGCATAGTTGCTCCAGGGTTTCAATATCCCCAGGTTGTCCTTTTTGGCTCTCTAGCGCACGTAGTAACTTTACGCTCCATGGCAAGCCCTCACGGCACGGTGTACACCAGCCACATGATTCGCGAGCAAAAAACTCCTCAAGGTTGCGTGTTAACGATACCATATTGATTTTATTATCCACCGCTATTGCTAATGCGGTCCCTAAGCGGCTGCCGGCTTTACGAATATGTTCAAAGTCCATCGGAACATCTAGGTGGTTTGTCGTTAAAAACCCCGTACTCGCTCCGCCTGGCTGCCATGCTTTGAGGGTCATTCCATCTACTATGCCGCCCGCGTAATCCTCTAATATTTCGCGGGCGGTGATACCAAATGGGAGCTCCCATACGCCAGGTTTTTTCACACGGCCGGAGAAACCCATAAGCTTAGTACCAGTATCATGACTACTTGTTCTAGTATTTAGACCTTTATACCATTCTACGCCGTACTCTAATATAGCTGGCACATTACACAAAGTTTCTACGTTATTAACACAAGTTGGTTTACCCCATACACCGGTACTAGCAGGAAAAGGTGGTTTAGAGCGGGGGTTAGCGCGACGTCCCTCTAATGAATTGATAAGCGCGGTCTCTTCGCCACAAATATAACGTCCAGCGCCCGTGTGCAAAACAATTTCTAAGTTAAATCCGCTGCCTAAAATATTTTGACCAAGTAATCCTACTTCAGTAGCCTCTGCGATAGCTCGGCGTAAGTGCGCAGCAGCATGAATATATTCGCCTCGTAGGAAGATATAACTGCGATAAGCTTTAATAGCAAAAGCGGCAATAATTATACCCTCTACTAGTAAATGAGGTAGTTGCTCCATCAATAAACGATCTTTATAAGTACCAGGCTCCATCTCATCAGCGTTGCACAGCAGGTAGCGAATATTATTCGACGTATCTTTAGGTATCAGGCTCCACTTAATACCGGTAGAAAAACCAGCCCCCCCGCGCCCTTTTAAGCCAGAATTCTTAATCAAAGAAATAATGTCCTCCGGTTCCATATAGCTCAGCGCCTTACGCGCGCCAACATAACCATTTTGGCTTTGATACTCATTAAACCATACGGGCTCGTGGTCAGAGCGCAGGCGCCAGGTAAGAGGATTAATTTCCGGAGAACGAATAATAGTTTCGTTCATAAATACGACTCCAGTAAAGATAAAATGCATTCAGGCGTCAGGTTAACATAAGTATCTTCATTAACCATCATAGTCGGTCCCTTATCGCAATTACCTAAACAGCAAGTGGGTAATAAAGTGAAGCGTCTATCCTGCGTAGTCTGGCCAGGTTCGATATTAAGAAACTGCTCTAGTGTTGCTTGTATGGTTTGATAACCAGTGATATAGCAAACTACGCTATCGCAGTAACGTATAACGTGTCGACCCACAGGTTTACGGAATATCTGACTATAGAAAGTTGCAACTCCTTCAACATCGCTAACGGATATACCCAAAATCTGAGCGATTACTTCAATAGCCCCGTCAGGTACCCATCCGTATTTTTTCTGTACCATTTTGAGCGCTTCTATCGAAACGGCACGCGCATCTTCGTAGTAATTTTTTTCTTGCTCAATAGCTTCGTATACATCATGGCTCAGTTCAAAATAATCAGAATCAGTAATATCGTGTCGTTGAGACATAATTAACGGTCCACATCTGACATAACAAAATCAATACTACCCAGGTAGACAATTAGGTCCGAGACCAAACTGCCGCGAATCACGGATGGAATCTGCTGCAAATGAGCAAAACTAGGCGTACGTATGCGTGTACGGTAACTCATGGTACTGCCATCACTAGTCAGGTAGTAGCTATTGATACCCTTGGTTGCTTCTATCATTTGAAAAGATTCATTGGCAGGTATTACAGGTCCCCAGGATACCTGCAGAAAATGGTAAATAAGCGTATCAATATGCTGAAGTGTGCGCTCTTTCGGTGGCGGCGTGGTTAAAGGATGATCTGCTTTCACAGGACCAACCGGCATATTTTTTAAGCACTGCTCGAGAATATGAAGACTCTGGCGCATTTCTTCTACTTTCAGCATTACACGGCTATAACAATCGCTAATCCCATTACCAATAGGGACATCAAAATCAAAGTAATCATAGCCTGAATATGGTCTCCATTTTCGGACATCAAAGCTGATACCGGTAGCACGCAGTGCCGCTCCGGTTACCCCCCACTCTAATGCTTCTTGAGCACCATAAGATGCTACGCCTTCAGAACGTGCACGCAGCACACTGTTTTGCAACGCAACTTTTACATAACAGTTCAGCCTATTCGGCAGCCAGTTAAGAAAATCACGCAGCAATTCGTTCCAACCACGAGGTAAATCTTGCGCTATGCCCCCAATACGGAACCAGGCAGGGTGCATGCGAGCACCAGTAATAGCTTCCACTACATCATAAATTTTTTGCCTGTCGGTAAACGCTAGAAATATCGGAGTCATACCACCGACATCTTGGATATAGGTACTAATGTATAATAGATGACTATTAATACGGAATAGTTCTGATAACATCACTCGGATAACTTTTACTCTGTCTGGGACGACGATACCAGCTAACTTTTCGACGGCTAACACATAAGGCATTTCATTTACGCAGCCTCCAAGGTATTCGATGCGGTCGGTATATGGAATATAGCTGTGCCAAGATTGGCGTTCGCTCATTTTTTCTGCGCCGCGATGGTGGTAACCGATATCTGGTACGCAGTCTACAATTTCTTCGCCATCTAGCTGCAAAATAATACGAAATGCCCCGTGAGCAGATGGATGGTTTGGGCCTAAGTTAAGGAACATAAAGTCTTCAGTGTTATTACTCCGTTTCATACCCCACTCTTCTGGTTTGAAAGTTAGACTCTCCATTTCTAGCTCTTCTTTTTGCTTTGTTAGAACAAATGGATCGAACTCGGTGGCACGCGCAGGATAATCCTTACGTAGTGGATGTCCTACCCAGCTAGGCGGCATTATGATACGAGTAAGGTGCGGATGGCCCTGGAAAATTATACCGAACATGTCCCATGTTTCTCGTTCATACCAGTTAGCATTAGGAAAAATATTAGTCGCAGTTGGAATAGACATATCTTTTTCTAATAGTGGTACTTTTAGTATCACATCGCTGTTACTATCTATAGATAATAGGTGATATAAAACGGTGAAATCAGCCTTAGGCAAATCATTACTATTAGTAGTTCGTAGACGTTCATCGACTCCGTGTAAGTCATAAAGCATAATATAGGGATTAGGCATGTTTTTTAATAATTTCAGCATCTCTAAAATCTGCTCGCGTTGAACCCACACTACCGGAATTCCAGTCAGAGTTGGCTGTAAAGTTAAAGCGTTAGTGCCAAAACGCTTGATTAATTCACAAATAGCTAGATGATATCTATCATTTGTCGTGTGCCAGGCAGGTATGCTAATATTTAATGTCATTAAT
>NZ_NJPO01000005.1 GCF_002855795.1 Candidatus Palibaumannia cicadellinicola | reverse complement strand
AGTAAAATGTAGAATCAAAATATCTTTGATCTTTATCTTAGCATGTTTATCAATGTGAGTCTAGCAGTAAATATATAAGTACAGTACCAGCGTACTACCACGACATCGCTTAAAGATTAGCGTTCAGGAACTCTTTAAGTTGTCCTTTGGATAAGGCGCCTACTTTAGTAGCGACTACTTCGCCGTTACGAAAAAGCAAAAGGGTAGGAATACTGCGAATACCATACTTTGGCGCTATAGTAGCGTTGTCGTCGATGTTTAATTTTGCTACGGTAAGCTTTCCTTTGAATTCATCAGCTATTTCTGTTAAAATAGGCGCTACTGTTTTACAGGGACCACACCATTCGGCCCAAAAGTCAACTAGGACAAAACCATCTTGTTGTAGTACTTTTGTTGCGAAGCAATCTTGACTAAGGTTAATAATATTTGCTTTCATTTTTACTCCTAAAAATGACATTTATAACTATTTAATCAATGACTGACAAGAAATGCAATAAATAATTAGTATTATACCACGATATAAAGTAATTTTCCTTATTTAATTTTTTCCATATTTGGGGAATAATTATTTTTAGTAAAAAAATTTACCTTCCGTTCTAGCTACCAAATAACTACTTTTATTCCACCTGGGTGTACCGCCCATATAATTGTGTTGATAGCTTTCTTTGTCTTAATCTTCGCTGTCTGTGTAGTCTTCGACGACATCCATCTGTGGCTTACCTCCAGATAGAGTGTGAAAACGTTTAGGACTACGGGTGTGTGCCATATATTTCAACCATACTTTTTCGTGCTCATTAGATGGCATACGTTTACCATGACATACCGCGACAAATTGATGCTCATCATCGGTAACAGGCTTACGTTTGCCACTGGCCAGATCATTGTAAGCATTACCGTAACGTTCTAGTAACTGTGCTTCCCGAATCGTAAAATGACCATGTCGGGAAAAGCCACGAGGATAATTTTGGTTATCAAAATAACAATTAGTAACAAAAAAACTATCTACCATATTACGTGCTCCTGTCTGTCTTTAATGTTGTTTATGGCGCGGAGTATTAGTTAGGCTTGACTTTCTGTAAAACAAAACATTTTAATCATCACGATCAAATTTTTTGGAGAACGTAGTGAACATAGAATTACTAAAAACTTTTTTAGAAGTAAGCCGCACCAAACATTTCGGCCGGGCCGCTGAAATACTTTGCTTAACGCAATCTGCGGTCAGCTTCCGCGTACGTAAGTTGGAAACACAACTAGGAGTCAGTTTATTTACTCGTTATCGCCATAATATCCGTCTCACAGCTGCAGGAGAAAAACTGCTGCCTTATGCGGAAAACCTAATGTTAACCTGGCAAGTAGCTAAGCAAAAAGTAGAAGTAACCCAGTCGTTGCAGCAAGATTGGCTCTCCGTAGGAGCAAGCGCCTCGCTATGGGAGGCTTGGTTAGGAGAGTGGTTGCTAAATATCTACCAGACAAAGCCGTCGCTACGTCTAGAAGCACGTGTCGCGCTACCGCTACATCAAGGATTGATAAAAGAAAAAGAACAGCACAAGCGGCAATTAGATTTGCTGATTACCACCGAAGCTCCGAAGATAGAGGAGTTGACTAGCCAGGAGTTGGGTAGTTTGTCCTTAACATTGTTCACAGCTGGCGCCACATTCGTTAGTGGTCAACGTCCCTATATTCAGTTAGAATGGGGTGCAGATTTTCATTATTATGAAAGCCGACTACTAGTTAACTTTAACCAACAAGCGCCGCTGATGATAACTAGTTCGGCGCAACTAACACGTCAATTACTACCTGCTACTGGAGCTTGTGCTTTTCTACCTAGTCATTGGGTTCATAACTGGCCAGATTTACAGCCTATTAGCGAAGTGCCATCAGTAATTAGGCCGTTGTACGCTGTCTGGCTGCAAAACAGCGACCAACGCCCGTTAATACGACAATTGCTGAAAACCCCCATTATTTGAATTAAACTGCTATCGCTACTCGCTACGTACGGTTGGGTAGGTCTATCTCTCTTCCTTGATTTCGCGATATGTTATTATTTTTCACTACTGCGATACTAATCAAGCTTTGGTTTATCTTACTTTGCTAATAAATACTACTTTATTTTATTTTTGGTTATAGTAATTAATTTGTAAACATAGATTAAACACTTTACTTTTGCTGGTAAGGTGTACGCTTAGAATATACCTTCAATTATATCACCCCAGATAATTCGCCGTTTTAAAGACCTTCTCGCTAAATCTTATTATATCTTTCTTAGTGATGAAAAAGTGATGATTACCTCCGAAACATTCACAATATTGTTTCCTTTAAGTCACGCAAAAAAGAGATCAATAATAGAGTCACGTAATATTATATCTAATATTATTCACTGCCGTAATCTTCGCTTACTGGTGGTATGTGGTCCATGTTCTATCCACGATATCGATGCCGGTAGGCTTCCCAAATGGGACCCGCCGGTCGTATGGTATTATGGTATGACCACTGCAATCAATGCGATTCGCGCAGCGGCGATAACGCACCCTTTTATGGGGGATTAACCAGGCGGGTCAGGTCTGCATATTACATACTAGTGGCAATCCAGACGGTCATATCATCTTTACGTGGTGGTAAAAACCTAATTACTACCCACGGAATATCGCCGAATGGTTGCCGCAGGTTTATCACCTGCGATCATAATAAATTGTAGCCACGGTAATTCTAATAACGATTATCGCCGTCAAATTGACGTAGTACAGTCTGTACTAGCGCAGATTAAAGCAGGTAATCGTTCTATTATAGGCTTAATTCGGGAAAGGAATATTTCCTCAGGGAATCAATTTTCGGAACTACCACAAAGCCAAATGCGTTACGGTATATCAGTAACTGACGCCTGCATAGACTAGAACACCACTGACGATATGCTACGTAAACTGCATAGTGAACTATAGTTGGTCCAGGCGTCAGTTACTGATATACCACAAAGCCAAATGCGTT
>NZ_NJPO01000004.1 GCF_002855795.1 Candidatus Palibaumannia cicadellinicola | reverse complement strand
AGAAATTATTACTGATATTAAATATGAAATAAAACGCTTAACTATCAAGTTACAAAAACTTGAAATGTGTTATATGTTTACTGGTAAACATGATAATTATAATTGTTATATAGATATTCAAGCTGGTTCTGGAGGAACTGAAGCACAAGATTGGGCTAATATGTTATTACGTATGTATTTACGTTGGTGTGAAAATCATGAATTTAACACTGAAATTATTGAAGAATCAGTGAATGAAATGGCTGGTATAAAATATGCAACCATAAATATAACTGGTAGTTATGCTTACGGTTGGTTACGAACAGAAACAGGTATACATCGATTAGTACGTAAAAGTCCATTTGATTCTGGAGGTAGACGTCATACTTCATTTAGTTCAGTTTTTGTTTATCCTGATATAGAAAATAATATTGATATTGATATAAATCATAAAGATTTACGGATTGACGTTTATCGTGCTTCTGGTGCAGGAGGTCAACATGTTAACCGTACTGAATCAGCAGTACGAATAACTCATTTACCAACTAATATTGTTACACAATGTCAAAATAATCGTTCACAACATAAAAATAAAGATCAAGCTATGAAACAGCTTAAAGCTAAACTATATGAATTTGAATTACAAAAAAAAAATATAGAAAAAATTACAAGAGAAAACAATAAATCAGATATTAATTGGGGTAATCAAATTCGTTCATATATATTAGATGATTCACGTATTAAAGACTTACGTACTGGGATAGAAATAAGAAATATTCAGGCAGTACTCAATGGTGATTTAGATCAATTTATTCAAGCTAGTCTAAAAGCTGGGCTATGAGGTATGTTATGTGTAAAGAACGATTATTTAATTTACGTAAAAACAAATTAACAATATTACGTGAACAAGGTAATCCATTTCCTAATGATTTTAGAAAAAATATAATTTCTAATCAATTACATACACGATATGGTCATCATAATAATCAAATATTAAAACAATTAAATATTAATGTTAGTTTAGCAGGACGTATGATGACACGTCGTATTATGGGTAAAGCATCGTTTCTTACTTTACAAGATGAAGGTGGGCAAATTCAACTATATGTTTCTTCCAATCATTTATCTAAAACTTTATATAAACAAATTATAAAGATATGGGATTTAGGAGACATATTAGGTATAAATGGTTATTTATTTAAAACTCGTACTGGTGAATTATCAGTGCAATGTACTCAGCTTAGATTATTAACTAAATCATTACGTCCACTTCCAGATAAATTTTATGGTTTAGTAGATAAAGAAATACGTTATCGGCAACGTTATTTAGATTTAATTACTAATGATAATTGTATGTATCTATTTAAAATAAGATCTAGTATTATCGCAGAAATACGTACATTTATGAAAAAATATAATTTTATGGAAGTCGAAACTCCTATGATGCATTCTATTCCTGGGGGGGCAACAGCTCGTCCATTTATAACACATCATCATACATTAGATATAGATTTATATCTACGTATAGCTCCAGAACTTTATTTAAAAAGATTAGTAATTGGTGGTTTAGAACGTATTTTTGAAATTAATTATAATTTTCGTAACGAAGGATTATCTGCATATCATAATCCTGAATTTACTATGATGGAATTATATATGGCTTATGCAGATTATCGCGATTTAATACCTTTAATAGAAGAATTATTCAGAGAAATAACTCAACATATTTTTGGTAATCAAATTATATCTTATAACAATCACAATTTAGATTTTAGTAAAACATTTCTAGAAATGACAATGATTGAAGCTATTTGTTATTATAACAAAAATATTTTACTAAATGATTTAAATAATATAGTTCAAGTAAAAACTTTAGCAAAATCTTTAGGTATTCATATCGATCAAATGTGGGGATTAGGTAAATTACAAACAGAAATTTTTGAAGAAACAACAAAAAAACATTTAATTCAACCAACTTTTATTACTGCTTATCCAGTAGAGGTATCACCTTTAGCACGTCGTAATAATCATAATCCATTTGTTACTGATCGTTTTGAATTATTTATTGGCGGGATTGAAATTGGCAATGGTTTTTCAGAACTTAACGATCCTGAAGATCAAGCATCCAGATTTCTTGAACAAACTAAAAATACTAATAATAATACCAATAATATTTATTATGATCAAGAATATATCACCGCACTTGAATATGGTTTACCACCTACCGCAGGATTAGGTATTGGTATTGATCGTATCATCATGCTATTGACTAATAGTAAAAATATTCGTGATGTAATTTTATTTCCTACTATGCGCCCCCAATACACTAAAAACTAATTAAAACTAACTTAAATAAATAATAATTTATTTATTAGTCAGCAATAATTTTTATAGATTTAATCTAAAGTTTTTTTATTTGTACATACAAATGTATTTAAAACGTAAAAAAAAACAATTAACTATTTTAATATTAGATTCTGGGGTTGGTGGATTATCTATTTTTCATGAAGTAAAACAAAAATTACCAAATGCAAATTATATATATGTATTTGATAATGAAGCTTTTCCTTATGGAACAAAACCTAAGTTATTTATTATTAATAGAATTATAAAAATTATTAATGCTATTAGTAAAAAACATTTATTCAATATGATTATTATTGCTTGTAATACTGCTAGTATTTTATCATTAGCAATATTACGTAAATATTTTTCTTATCCTATTATTGGAGTAACACCTGCTATAAAATTAGCAGTAAAATTAACACATAGTAGATTTATTGGTTTACTTGCTACAGAAAGTACAATACAAAGTAATTATATTCATAAATTAATAAATAAATATGCTCAATTTTGTCAAATTATACCATTTAGTGCTCCAGAATTAGTAAATTTAGCTGAAGCTAAATTACATGGTGAAAAAATATCACTATTTATGTTACGTAACATATTTTATGTTTGGCTACAAAATAATAATAATATTAAAATTGATACAATCATATTAGGATGTACACATTTTCCACTATTACGTCGAGAAATAGAGTTAGTATTACCAACATCAATCACAATTATTGATTCTCATCAAGCTCTAGCTAAACAAGCATATTGGTTAGCTACAAAATATATTTGTTTAAATAAACAAATACAATTA
>NZ_NJPO01000003.1 GCF_002855795.1 Candidatus Palibaumannia cicadellinicola | reverse complement strand
TAATGATTTGCTTACAATGATTTTTTCTCGTTTTTGTATTGGAAAGTAAGTTACTTCTCAGTTAAATAATAATTTATAATGTTAATATAATTAATGCAATGTTTATTATACTGTTACAGATTTAGCTAAATTACGTGGTTGATCGACATCAGTTCCTTTTATTAAAGCAATATGGTACGCTAACATTTGCATTGGTACAGCATAGTAAATAGGCGCTAGTAATGGCTCTATATTAGGTAAAAAAATGACTTTCATCTCTTTACTTTTAGTAAAAGTAATATTTTTTTCTGCAAAAATATATAATTGACCACCACGAGTGCGTACTTCTTCAATATTAGATTTTAGTTTATCTAATAATTCATTATTAGATACTATTACAATAACTGGCATACCTGGATTTATTAATGCTAAAGGCCCGTGCTTAAGTTCTCCAGCGGCATAAGCTTCAGCATGTATATAAGATATTTCTTTTAGCTTTAATGCTCCTTCCATCGCAATAGGATAAAGAGTACCACGCCCCAAAAATAACGCATGTTCTTTATTAATAAAAACTTCTGCTAAATGTTTAATGGCTTGATCTAATAATAATATTTGTTCAATACAGCTTGGTAATTTTTGTAATGCATGAACGATTTGTTTTTCACTCAATTTATTTATACCACGGATACGAGCTATATATATTACAAACATTAACAGTAATGTTAATTGTGTTGTAAAACTTTTTGTAGAAGCTACGCTAATTTCTGTACCAGCATTAGTTATTAGTACAAAATCAGATTCACGAACTAGTGTAGAACAAGCTACATTACAAATAGTGAGTGATCCTAGATAACCCATATTTTTAGTTAATCGTAATGCTGCAAGTGTATCAGCCGTTTCACCAGATTGAGAGAGTGTAATTAGCAAACTACCTGATCGTACTATTGATTTACGATATCGAAATTCAGAAGCTATTTCTATATCACATGGTAATTTGGCTAATGCTTCTAACCAATAACGAGATACCATAGCTGAGTGATAAGAAGTGCCACAGGCAATAATCTGAACATGCTGTACTTGTCTTAATAGTATATCAATATCTGGGCCTAACTCTGCCATGGTAATTAATCCAGAGCATAGATGTTTTTCGATTGTATTTTTTATAGCTAATGGTTGTTCATAAATTTCTTTTTGCATATAATGACAATATGGACTTTTATCTATATCTTTCATATCAGTTTTAATCTGATATACTATTTCAGCTCGCTCTACTATTTTTCCTATATTATTCCATATACAAATAGTTTTGTTTGTAATTTCTGCTATATCTCCTTCTTCTAAGAAAATAAAGCGACGTGTTACTGGTAGTAACGCACGCTGATCTGAAGCAAAAAAATTAGCTTCTTCTCCACGTCCAATAATTAATGGACTACCAGAACGAGCTGCAACTAACCTACTAGGATTTAGGTTATCCATAATTACTATACTATAAGTACCATGGAGTTGAGGAATAACTCTTTGTATTACTTGAGTTAATAAATTATTTTTTTGACACTGTTCCCAATGTATTAAGTGAGCAATAACTTCAGTGTCTGTTTCACTAAGAAAAGAATAACCACGCTGACGTAATATATCACGTAATAATTGATAATTTTCAATTATCCCATTATGAACTATAATAATATTATTTGAAATATGAGGATGAGCGTTACTTTCTGTTGGATTACCATGAGTAGCCCAACGAGTATGAGCAATACCAGTTTCACCACTTAATGAATATTGCTTAACTGCTTCTACTAAAGTATTTACTTTTCCTACTTTACGTAAGTATTGTAAGTTATTATTATGATTTATAACGGCTAGCCCGGCAGAATCATATCCACGATATTCAAGTAGACGTAATCCTTCTAATAGAATATTAACAATATTGCGTTGTGCAACGGCACCTATTATTCCACACATTGAGTTTTATTCCTAAACCTAATTTTAGGTAGAATGATAATATAATATAAAGTACAGAGTACTGTAGATTCTATATCTAATATCTAAAATTTTTTTACTGGTCGCTGCCAGTTAAGAATAGGAAACTGACGTATTCGGCTAATAATCGTTTCATTAGAAGCTATGTCATTTGTCACAGTCGTTCCAGCACCAATTGTTGCCCCATTACCAATAGTAATAGGTGCAATTAGTTGACTATCTGAGCCAATAAATACATTATCTCCAATAATGGTTTTATGTTTATTAGCACCATCATAATTACAAGTTATAGTACCTGCGCCAATATTAACTTTTGTACCAATTTGAGCATCACCCAGGTAACTTAAATGTGCTACTTTAGATTGTTTCCCAAGTAATGATCTGTTTATTTCTACAAAATTACCAACATAAGCATCTTCTTGAAGTTCACTACCAGAACATAAATGTGCGAAAGGTCCTACAGTACTTCTGGTAGCTAAATGTGAGTATTCAATAATAGAATAAGGTTTAATTACAACATTATTATTAATGACTGTGTTTTTAATAACAGAACCAGTACCTATTGTTACTTGATTACCAATAGTAACTTTTCCTTCAATAATGACATTAGTATCAATATAAAGATCATATCCATGCTGAAGTTCTCCGCGTAACTCAAATCTAGTAGGATCAGCAATTTTAACCCCAGCTAATAATAAACGTTCTGCTTGTTCTTGCTGATAAATACGTTCAAGAATAGCTAGTTGTAAACAATTATTGACTCCTTTGATTTCACTCAGTCGTTCAGGATGCACAACATTAATTATTTGTCCTTCCTGCCAAGCTAACGTAATAATATCTGTAAGATAAAATTCTTTTAGAGTATTTTTATTAGTTAATTTCTTTAACCAACGCTTTAAGTTATTCCCACGTGCTACTAAAATACCAGTATTAATTTCATTAATAAGTTGTTGTTCTTGATTTGCTTCTTGATGTTCTATTATCCCAATAATTTCTTTATTTTTATATAATATACGTCCATATCCATCTGGATTATCTAACTTGGCTGTTAATAAACTAATACCTTGTTCAGGATGTGCAGCTAACAGACGTTCTAATGTTTTTGGAGATATTAGTGGAACATCACCATAGAGAATTAAAACTTTTTCATCATCATCCAAAACTGGAATAACTTGTTGGACTGCATGTCCAGTACCGCATTGTTCTATTTGTTTTACCCAATTTAAAGAATGATTTTTTTTTGCTAGCTGTTGTTGTAATAAGGTACCATATGCACCATAAATTAAATAAATATTAGTAGCATTTAATTGCATAGCAGCATCAATGACATATTGTATGATTGGTTTACCAGCTAAATGATGCAATACTTTTGGTAAATGAGAATTCATTCTTGTACTTTTACCTGCGGCTAGAATTACTATACTTAATTTTTGTTTTGACATACTTATCCTATTATTTAGGCAAAAAAATTTTTTTTAGTTCTCATATCATAAAAGAAAAAAGATTACATCTTGATGTAAATATACT
>NZ_NJPO01000002.1 GCF_002855795.1 Candidatus Palibaumannia cicadellinicola | reverse complement strand
TATTTAATTAATATGTACTATCTATGGGGCTGTTTCTGGATTCGACAGGATTTACGTAACCCTAGGTGCATGCCGAGGTTAGGTTATCTCGTAAAAAAACCTAAAATAAATAATTGCAAATAAATCGCAATACGAATCTGCTGCATTTGCATTAGCAGCTTAAATCTGCCTAAAAACAGAAGATTTCCTCTCTCCCTAGTCTCCGCTCTTAGAACAGGGAATCAAGAGAGGTCAAACATAAAAGAGATCGCGTAGATGTCTAGCCTAGGACTCAAACGTTAAAATTTAATTAGGCTAGTTTTCAGTTGCGTGTCTGTTCGCAGTTGACAAACAAAAGTAAAGACAGAACTAAGCATGTAGTACCAAAGGCGTAGAAATTCTGGACGCGGGTTCAAATCCCGCCAGCTCCACCCACCTAACCCACCTCAAACGAAAATAGAAAATAACTCATAACTCAAAGCGACACTTGGAAGCCAGGGTTAAGAAAAGATACACGCGGAGTATAATTAATAGATTGTTTATGCCAGTCATTTACTTGGGCACCAGCAGCGATAGCGACTGCATGGCCAGCAGCAGTATCCCAAATATTAGTAGGGGTGAAACGCGGATAAATTTGTGCGCTACCCTCTGCCACAAGGCAAAATTTTAGTGATGACCCAATAGTCACAGTTTTATGCTCTCCTAGTTGTATTAGGTAATCATGTAGTTCTTGATTGTTACCATGAGAGCGACTAACCACAACTAGTGGGGGGCGCGCTTCTTTTACCGATAGTTTGAACCAATGGTTACTAGCATCTACTTTCCATGCGTTACTGTTGTCTGCCGCATACACTATATCCATGGCAGGTGCATATACAACCCCCATGACTGGCTTGCTATTTTCTATCAAAGCAATATTGACTGTAAACTCGCCATTACGACGTAAAAACTCTTTGGTCCCATCTAGTGGATCTACTAACCAGAAACAACGCCAATGCTGTCGTAAATCCCAGCAAGGCGGATTTTCCTCCGATAGGATCGGTATATCCGGAGTTAATTTCTGCAAACCAGAAACTATCACCTGATGTGCTGCTAGATCTGCAGTAGTAACTGGAGAGGCATCCGGCTTATTATTAAAGACCACCGGTTGATCCCCGTTATAGATCTGCATAATGGCATTTCCTGCCACGCGAGAAAGTTCTATAATTTGTTTTATCATATAAATGATCTTTTCACGCTTCAGCCATCACAACTACATTCAGAGTAACGAAAATATCGCTATGAACACGAATATTTACTACATGATTGCCAGTAGTACGTAGAACGCCATGAGGTAGGCGTACTTCACTTTTGTTGACATTAATACCAGCAGTAGTGATCGCATTAGCAATGTCGCGAGTACCGATAGAGCCGAATAATTTACCTTCTTCGCCAGCTTTCGATAGGAGAGTGACTCTTCCTAGTTCATTAATTTTATCAGCGCGGGCTTCAGCAGTAGCCTTAATATCAGCAAGTTTTGCTTCTAATTCCACACGACATTTTTCAAAATACTCAACGTTTTTTCTCGTAGCTGGCACAGCTTTACCCTGTGGTACTAGATAGTTACGGGCATAGCCCGCTTTTACGTTAACTTGTTCACCCAAACTGCCAAGGTTAGAAACATGATCCAGCAAAATTACTTGCATAAACTTATCCTCTGATATTGGATAATAGTTAGTACTCTTAAGTATAGAGTATAGTAGCAAACTATCTGTTATTTATGAAGATCAGTGTATGGTAATAGAGATAAGTAGCGTGCACGTTTGATCGCACGGGCTAGCTGACGTTGATATTTCGCACGAGTACCTGTGATACGGCTAGGGACAATTTTGCCGCTTTCGGTTATGTAATTTTTCAGTGTGGTGATGTCTTTATAATCTATTTCAATAACGCTTTCCGCAGTAAAACGGCAGAACTTGCGACGACGGAAATAACGTGCCATATGCTATGTTAGTCTCCAGAATCTATCAAATCAATCTGCTCAGCATGCAATACCATTTTGCTGAGTCCATTACGTCCTTGATGACTACTGATGAAACCGTGTACAGTAATTTGTTCGCCGACCGTTATACGGTGAGTAATCTGGTTTGAGGTTTTTCCACTTACTACGACGGGTACCCTACACCATGCCTGGCGTGCAAAACCAGCTTCCTCCTGCACAGAACGATGCTCAAGCACAAATTGGCAATGTGTGATACCAGATGGACTGACTTTTCTAATGGGCGTCTTGCAAACCGTGCCTGATAACATCAGACGGTTAGCCATCATACATTACTCATTATTTACCTCTGAATTGGCCTCAGAATATGTTTTCGTTTCTGTAGCTAAATCTTCACGGTATTCATCTTTTGTCTTTAGCATGGGAGATCCTTCAGTTACTGCATGCTTCACACGTATTATCATACTACGGATAACCGCATCATTGAAGCGAAAAGATTTTTCCAGCTCGTCTATTACTTTCTGTGATGCTTCTAAGTTTATTAAAACATAGTGCGCCTTATGCAGTTTTTTAATGGGGTAAGTCAACTGACGGCGGCCCCAGTCTTCCATACGATGAATTTGACCTTTAGCACTGGTAATAACAGCGCTGTAACGTTCAATCATTCCAGAAACTTGTTCGCTTTGGTCAGGATGAACCATCAAAACAATTTCGTAATGACGCATTAAATTGCTCCTTACGGATACACGGATACGGACTCTTTAGCCTACTATCAAGGAAGTAGGCAGTGTCTTGTTAAAAACAACGGGCAATTGTACTTATCAGATCTGGTAAAAACAAGGACTAAGGCTGATTATTATGTTACCGCGAATAACATCAAACGGAAAACGGAAAAAAGCGATGGTATATGTAAGCTACACTAACTAAGTACTTATGAAATTGTGAACGACAGTTATAAACAAGCGATCTTTTGTCGTTGTCGGACCGCCTCGAAAAGACAAATACCTACCGCTACTGAAACATTCAGCGAAGATACAGACCCAGCCATGGGTATACTAATAAGCTCATCGCAATGTTCTTTGGTCAAACGACGCATCCCCTTACCTTCCGCACCCATAACCAATGCTATCGGCCTAGTTAAGTTTAATTTCTTCTGATAAAGGTTATGGACTGCCTCAAGGGCGGTGCCAATAATCCAGACATGATATTCTTGCAATAGCCGCAACGTACGCACTAGGTTGGTAACACGGATAAGTGGTATGGTTTCTGCCGCGCCACTGGCTACTTTTTTAGCTGTAGCGTTCAAATGTGCCGAACGATTACGTGGAATAATGACAGCATGTACTCCGGCAGCATCGGCACAACGTAGGCAGGCACCTAAATTATGAGAATCAGTGATACCATCTAACACCAGCAACAGAGGAGCGGCATGATGCGGATGCGGTACCAGCAGCGCTGGTAGATCTTGTTCCTGAAACTGGGGTTCTTGTTGCTGCACTAGTGCTATGATTCCCTGATGCACAGCTCCTTCTACTTGTCCATCCAGCCACTTGCGATTTACTAGCTGAATCATAATATTTGCTTGCTCTAGTTGTTTAATTAGCAATTTAAAGCGCTGGTCATCGCGTTTATTGAGAATATAAACTTCTCGAAACAATTGGGGAGCGCGTTTTAAAAGAGCCTGCACAGCGTGAATGCCGTAAATAATTTCACTCATTCTTCCGTGTCTGTTTACCTTGTACTTTGTTCTGTAGGTGAGTAGGTTAGCTAGCAGCTAGGTGCTGCTGATTTGGTGGCTGCTTTTTGCTTTTTTGATCATTGCGCCGGGTTGAGATCAAGGAAAAGTTAATTTTGCGCTCACTCATATGTATTGCTTCGACACGAATTCCTACTGCGTCACCAATCCTATAGATTCGACCACCCGATTCGCCGATTAGCCGCTGACCAACATTATCGTAGCGGTAATAATCATTATCTAGTGATGATACATGCACCAAACCATCGATAAACAGTTCATTAATACGTACAAAGAAACCAAAGCAAGTTACGTTGGCGATAATTCCGTCAAACACTTCACCTACATGGTCTTGCATAAAATCGCATTTCAGCCAATCAGCTACATTACGGGTAGCTTCATCAGCCCGCCGCTCGCTCATCGAGCACTGCTGACCAATCTGTAGCATTTCTTTAAGCTCTGAATGCCAGCCCCCGGTTGGAGTAGAACGGCCATTGACTTCGCCGTTTTGCCTACCTAACAGATATTTAATTGCTCGGTGCAACACTAGATCTGAATAACGACGGATAGGCGAAGTAAAATGAGTATAAGCCTGCAAAGCCAAACCGAAATGACCACGATTTTCAGGATCGTAAATTGCTTGTTTCATCGATCGTAGTAGCATTGTTCGTAACATTTCGTGATCTGTCCGGCCAGATATTAGACTCATAATGTCGGCATAATCTTTAGGTTTAGGCTGATCACCGCCGCCCAGGGTTAATCCTAGTTCTCCTAGAACAGTACGCAGTGAGGTAATATTATCATGACTGGGCCGATCATGTACCCGATATAGTGCAGGCTCTTTATTATTATCAATAAAACGTGCAGCGGCGATGTTTGCTAGAATCATACATTCTTCAATCAGTTTATGCGCTTCATTACGGACCACCGGCTCAATGCGTTCAATACGGCGCTCGGCATTGAAAATAAACTTTGCTTCTTCGGTTTCGAAAGATAGACCGCCGCGCTGTATCCGCGCATACTCCAGCTTTTGAGACATAGCATATAACTGGGTAAGAGGTTTAATTAGCGGCGCATAATCAGTACGCAGCTTTTGGTTGCCCTGCAATATCTGTAAGACTTTATTGTAGGTCAGACGTGCTTGGGAATTAATTACTGCTTCATAAAACTTATAAGAAGAGAGCCTGCCATGAGCGGAGATAGTCATTTCGCACACCATAGACAACCGGTCTACCTGCGGATTTAACGAACATAAACTGTTAGAAAGCACTTCAGGTAGCATCGGAATCACCTGAGACGGGAAATAAACTGAAGTAGAACGGTTGCGTGCTTCATAATCAAGCGGCGTATGTGGACGTACATAGTAGCTGACATCGGCAATAGCTACCCACAAACGCCATCCTCCGCGTTTTTTCTCGCAGTATACTGCATCATCAAAATCACATGCTTCCTCTCCGTCGATAGTCACCAACGGTAGCATGCGTAAATCAATCCGACCGCGCTTGGCCGCGTCCGGTACTTCTTCTTTCAAACCAGCAATCTGTTTTTCTACTTCTGGCGGCCATATATAGGGCAAATCGTGGGCACGCAGCGCAATATCTACAGCCATACTAGGGCCCATTTGCTCGCCGAGCACTTCTACTACCTTACCGATCGCTTTGGTGTAACGGTTAGGACGCTGAGTTAATTTCACTACTACCATGCAGCCGATATGAGCGTTATGCGTAGCTTCCGGCGGAATGAGGATGTTGAAACTAAGACGACTGTCATCCGGCACGACAAAGGCGCTGTGAGCATTTACGCCAAAGCGACCTACGATCGGGTTGGTTTTAGGCACTAGGACTCGCACTATACGCGCTTCTCTGCGATTTTTATGATATTCTCCCTGAGATTGTGCGAGAACTACATCTCCATGAATAGCAATTTTCATCTGTTCGGCAGAAAGATAAAAATCTTCTTTTCTGCCATCAACTCGTAGAAAACCAAAACCATCTCTATGGCCAATGACCGTACCACGTAGTAAATTTAGGTGTTCTGGTAAAACATAATACTGTCTATGGATAAAAATTAATTGCCCATCTCGCTCCATAGCGCGTAGGCGCCGGCGTAGACCTTCTAATTGTTCTGCCCCGCACAGATCTAGTTCCCGCGCTAAATCTTCACGGCTTGTCGGTGTCTCTCGCTTGGCGAGGTGAACGAGGATAAATTCCCTGCTAGGAACTGGGAACTCATATTTTTCGAACTGGGAACTCATATTTTTCTCTATCTCGTTCCAAAAAATGATATTTTGACATCATGCTACCTCCATAATGTTGTAAAAGGGTCACTGTGCAGGTAAGCAAGGCTTAGAAAATCAACCTGGATCTAATGTACCCGGTTTATTTTTTAATGTCAGTTTATTAGCTATGACACGCTAACACTAAATAGGTTACGTAAAATAATAGTATCGCTGCGATCTGGACCAGTTGAGATGATATCAACTGGTACTCCGGTAAGTTCTTCGATACGTTTAATATAGTTCCGCGCCGCTTCTGGTAAATTTGCTAACGCTTGCATTCCAAAGGTCGTCTCGCTCCAACCCGGTAGAGTTTCATAAATAGGTTCTATACCTTCCCAGTTTTCTGCCGCCATTGGGGTCGTCTGCATGATGCGACCATTCGGCATGCGGTAAGCAGAACATATCTTGACTTCTTTCAGGCCATCTAGCACATCAAGCTTGGTAAGGCAAAAGCCAGATAGGGAGTTGATATGTACAGCGCGGCGGAGAGCTACTGCGTCAAGCCAACCAGTGCGACGCCGGCGGCCAGTTGTAGATCCAAACTCATTACCCTTAGTACATAGAAACTCACCTATTTCTTCAAACAACTCTGTAGGAAATGGGCCAGCACCTACGCGTGTGGAGTAAGCCTTAACTATACCTAACACATACTCTATATAACGTGGTCCTAGGCCAGAACCTGTAGTAACGCAGCCAGCGGTGGTGTTCGAAGATGTCACATAGGGGTAAGTACCGTGATCGATATCTAATAGGGTACCCTGAGCACCTTCAAACATCATTACATCACCGCGCTGATAGGCGTTGTGTAGTAGCTCGGAGATATCAACTACCATACTGGTTAATATATCTGCCACAGCCATGACCTCGTTAAGTACCTTATGATAGTTAACAGATTCTACCTTATAGTAATGCACCAATTGAAAGTTATAGTAATCCATAACATCTTTAAGCTTAACGGCAAAAGATTTTTTGTTAAACAAGTCGCCTACGCGCAGTGCCCGTCGCGCTACTTTATCTTCATAGGCAGGACCGATGCCACGTCCTGTGGTTCCGATAGCGTTAGCGCCACGAGCTTGTTCACGTGCTATATCCATAGCAACATGGTAAGATAAAAGAAGCGGGCAAGCTTCAGAAATCCGCATGCGTTCGCGTACTGGGATACCTCGCGCCTCTAGTTCATGTATCTCTTTCATTAGAGCTTCCGGCGATAGTACGACGCCGTGGGCGATGATACTAATCACATTTTCACGTAGAATGCCCGAAGGAATTAAATGAAGGACTGTTTTTTCACCATGAATAACTAAAGTATGACCAGCATTGTGTCCTCCCTGATAACGAATGACATATTTTGCACGTTCAGTCAAAATGTCAACAACCTTCCCTTTACCTTCATCACCCCATTGGGTGCCAAGTACAACGACGTTATTACTCATATCTTACATTTACCAGATTACTTAAAAGTAAATTTTATCATCTGAATTTTATTTTTTCAGCACTTAATTTTATGCGATATTAGATGGTGGTAAGGTAAAGAGCATTGGTTTAATTCCTAATATATTCATCAGTGGATACTACGGTTGACAACTGTTTTTCTCGGGGATTTCATGAAGCGTAAAAAATCACTTTCCGGGCTGAGTACCATAATATTATTGTTGCCGTTGAAACTGTTCTCATATGCGCGTAGGCTACGGACAAAAACGTAGAATGCAGGATCTTCGTTAAAAGCTTCAGCATAAAGTTTAGCGGTCTCTGCATCTGCCTCACCACGAATAATCAGTGAGTGACGCTCTGCTTCGGCCAAGGTTCGGGTGACTTCATAGTCTGCAGTTGCACGCAGCTTTTCAGCTTCTTCCTGGCCCTGCGAACGATGACGACGGGCAACTGCCTCACGTTCCGCACGCATACGCTGATATATAGCATCAAACACTTCGGTCGGTAAGTTAATCTGCTTAATACGCACATCCACCACCTGAATACCAAGCGCCGCCATACTATTCGAGTTTACTGCCGGTTGAGGTTCCGAACCGTTAGTCTCGCGCTCAACACGTGCTGCCGCAGATGCGATGGCATTATCAGTAGCAGTCGATGGCAACTCATCGTCATCGCCAGAGGTCCCATGATTAAGCGCTTCCCGCACATCGGTCATCAGCTGATTACGTGAGTCGGTTACGATACCCTTGACATGCAGCCGCCCTAGTTCTGAACGTAAGCGATCGGAGAATTTACGTTTCAGCAGTACTTCTGCTTGTGAAATATCGCCTCCACCGGTAGCGAGATAATAACGACTAAAGTCGCTGATACGCCCCCTTATATAGGAGTCTACAATTAGATCTTTTTTTTCCATAGTAACAAAGCGATCCGCCTGATTTTCCATGGTCTGAATACGAGCATCTAAGTTTTTAACTGTT
>NZ_NJPO01000001.1 GCF_002855795.1 Candidatus Palibaumannia cicadellinicola | reverse complement strand
AATGCGTAGAGATTTGGAAGAATACCAGTGGCGAAGGCGCCCCCCTGGACGAAAACTGACGCTAAAATACGAAAGCATGGGGAGCAAACAGGATTAGATACCCTGGTAGTCCATGCTTTAAACGATGTCGATTTGAAGGTTGTAGCCTTGAGCTATAGCCTTCGAAGCTAACGCATTAAATCGACCGCCTGGGGAGTACGACCGCAAGGTTAAAACTCAAATGAATTGACGGGGGCCCCCACAATCGGTGGAGCATGTGGTTTAATTCGATGATACGCGAGGAACCTTACCAAGACTTAAATGTACTACGAATAAATTGGAAACAATTTATTCGTAGTACATTTAAGTCTTGGTAAGGTTCCTCGCGTATCATCGAATTAAACCACATGCTCCACCGATTGTGCGAGCCCCCGTCAATTCCTTTGAGTTTCAACCTGGCGGTCGTACTCCTCAGGTGGATCACTTAACACTTTCGCTTCACCACTGAATTACAACGTACAAAAGTACAAAACCCAATAGTTAGTGATCATCGTTTACAGCATGGGGAGCAAACAGGATTAGATACCCTGGTAGTCCATGCTGTAAACGATGATCACTAACTATTGGGTTTTGTACTTTTGTACGTTGTAATTCAGTGGTGAAGCGAAAGTGTTAAGTGATCCACCGGAGGAGTACGACCGCAAGGTTGAAACTCAAAGGAATTGACGGGGGCTCGCACAATCGGTGGAGCATGTGGTTTAATTCGATGATACGCGAGGAACCTTACCAAGACTTAAATGTACTACGAATAAATTGGAAACAATTTAGTCTAGCGACGGATTACAAGGTGCTGCATGGTTGTCGTCAGCTCGTGCCGTGAGGTGTAAGGTTAAGTCCTTAAACGAGCGCAACCCTTATTAGAGTCCCCGACACTACTCGATGGCAACTAATAATAAGGGTTGCGCTCGTTTAAGGACTTAACCTTACACCTCACGGCACGAGCTGACGACAACCATGCAGCACCTGTACTCCGTCGCTAGACTAAATTGTTTCCAATTTATTCGTAGTACATTTAAGTCTTGGTAAGGTTCCTCGCGTATCATCGAATTAAACCACATGCTCCACCGATTGT